>CAYTFA010000036.1:0-10549 GCA_964436755.1 uncultured Rhodocyclaceae bacterium
CCTTTATCGGCTGCGGACAATCCCGCGGATAGATGCAACTCGACCCCAGGAAACAAAGCCGACCTATCCCCGCAGACCACGCGCCGTGAATCAGGTTCGCCTCGATCATCAGGTTCTGGTAGATGAAGTCGGCCCGCTGCGTATTGTTGGCGTTGATGCCCCCGACCTTGGCGGCGGCGACGAAGATGAAATCAGGCTTCTGCGCCTTGAGGAATTCCCGGGTGGCCGCAGGGTCGAGAAGATCCAGCTCCTGACGGGTTCGCATCAGGAGATTCCTGTATCCCCCGCGCTCGAGACGCCGGACGATGGCGGAGCCGACCATGCCGCGATGCCCGGCGACAAATATTCGCGCGGCTCGGTCGATCATTCGTGGTGGTCCAGGGCCTTGTACCCGTGCTTCTTGATCAACTCGTCGCGCTCGGCGGACTTCAGGTCTTCGCGCACCATTTCGGCGACCAGCTCGGCAAAAGGGATCTTGGGCGTCCAGCCCAGCCTAGTCCTCGCCTTGGTGGCATCACCGAGCAGCGTTTCGACCTCGGTCGGGCGGAAGTAGCGCGGATCGACACGCACGATGCAGCGCCCCTGTGCATCGATGCCTGTCTCGTCGACTCCGCTCCCCTGCCAACGAACCTGAATCCCGATTTCCGCACAAGCGGCGTTTACGAAATCCCGCACGCTGTACTGGACGCCCGTCGCGATGACGTAGTCCTCGGGTTGCGACTGCTGAAGCATCAGCCATTGCATCTCGACATAGTCGCGGGCATGGCCCCAGTCGCGCTTCGCATCGAGGTTTCCAAGGTACACGCAGTCCTGGAGGCCCAGCTTGATGCGCGCCAGCGCCCGCGTGATTTTGCGCGTGACGAACGTCTCGCCGCGAATCGGCGATTCGTGGTTGAACAGGATGCCGTTGCACGCGTACATCCCGTACGCTTCGCGGTAATTCACCGTGATCCAGTACGCGTAGAGCTTGGCGACCGCATAGGGACTGCGCGGGTAGAACGGGGTTGTTTCACGCTGCGGAGTCTCCTGCACGAGGCCGAACAGTTCCGACGTACTGGCCTGGTAGAACCGCGTCTTTTTTTCCATGCCGAGGATGCGGATCGCCTCGAGAACGCGAAGCGCGCCCAGGGCGTCCGAATTGGCCGTGTATTCGGGCTCCTCGAAGCTCACCGCGACATGGCTTTGGGCGGCGAGGTTGTAGATTTCGTCCGGCTGAACCTGCTGGATGATCCGCACCAGGCTCGAGCTGTCGGTCATGTCGCCGTGGTGAAGCACGAAGCGCCGGTTGGAGACGTGCGGATCCTGGTACAGGTGATCGATACGGTCCGTGTTGAAGAGCGACGTGCGGCGCTTGATGCCGTGCACCTCGTACCCCTTGTCGAGCAGGAACCCGGCGAGGTAAGCGCCGTCCTGGCCGGTCACACCGGTGATGAGCGCGATCTTTGCAGTCATTGGTTCCGTCCGTACTTGTCTTCGAATCTAACGATGTCGTCCTCGCCCAGGTAGTCGCCCGACTGCACCTCGATCATCTCGAGGGGCACGCTTCCCGGGTTCTCCAGACGGTGCTTTACGCCACGCGGGATGTAGGTCGACTCATTCTCCCGCAGTTCGATGACCTCGGGGCCACGCGTCACGCGAGCCGCCCCCTGCACTACCACCCAGTGCTCGGCACGATGATTGTGCAGTTGCAGCGACAGGCTTGCCCCCGGACGGACCACGATCCGCTTTACCTGGAATCGTTGACCCGCATCGATTCCATCGTACCAGCCCCACGGCCGATGCACCTTGCGATGGATCTCTGCCTCGGCGCGACCCGCTGCCTTCAGTCGGGCCACGACGCCCCGTACATCCTGTGTTCGCGTCTTGGGTGCGACCAGCACCGCGTCGGCCGTCTCCACGATCACCAAGTCCTCACAGCCAATGCACGTCACCAGCCGATGCTCGGCGATCACGAGGTTGCCGTGTCCATCCTCCACGATCGCGTCGCCGCGAACGGCATTGCCGTCGCCGTCACGATCGATTGCTTCCCACAACGCGTCCCACGACCCGACATCGGACCACCCGGCGTCGAGCGGCACAACTTTGCAATCGATTCCCAGATTCGAACCGGGAAGCTTTTCCATTACGGCATAGTCGATGGAGTCGGCGGGCGAGGTACCAAATGCCATAGCCTCCAGGCGAACGAAATCACCATCGACGCGTGCTCCTTCCACGGCAGCACGGCAGTTCGCAAGAATGTTCGCGTCAAAGTGGCCGATCGACTCAAGCCACACCGATGCCTTCATGAGGAAGACACCGCTGTTCCAGAAGTGGCGCCCGCCTTCGACATAACGGCGCGCCGTCGCCGCGTCGGGCTTCTCGCGAAATGCCACGAGGTCGCGAGCCGATCCGCCGCCGCCCGGAGTCTCGCTGCCCGTTTCGATGTACCCGTAGCCCGTTTCAGGGCGGGATGGAGCAATGCCGAATGTCACGACGGCCCCGCGTTCCGCCTCCCGCAACCCGACCCGTATGGCGTCTTGAAAGGCAGCGACGTCGCGGATGTGGTGGTCGGCCGGGGTCGCCAAGAGCACAGGGTCCCGGCCGCCGCGGGACGAATACAGTGCCGCGGCTGTCAGTGCAGGTGCGGTATTCCTACCGACAGGTTCGAGCAGAAGGTGCCAGGCAGCCAGGTCCAGCATCCTGAGCTGCTCGGCGGTTACGAAGCGGTATTCCTCGTTGCTCACGACGATCGGCGCAGCGACTTCGAGACCGCTCAACCGACGCAGCGTTGTCTGCAGCAGGCTCTCGCCTCCTATCAACGGCTGCAACTGCTTTGGATGCCGTTCACGAGATATGGGCCAGAGCCGGGTCCCCGAGCCGCCGCTGAGGATCACGGGCACGAGTTCAGCCATAGTAGCTGCGGTACCACTCCACGAACTTCCCGACGCCGTCCTTAACCGCGGTCGCGGGTGCGAAGCCCGTTACCCGCCTCAACTCGGTGGTGTCCGCATACGTTGCCGGCACATCGCCGTCCTGCAACGGAAGGAAGTTCTTCATCGCCTTGCGCCCCAGCGCCGATTCGAGCGCTTCGATGTAGGCCATCAGCTCGACCGGCTGGTGGTTCCCGATGTTGAAGACCCGGTACGGCGCCCAGCTCGTAGCCGGATCCGGAGTCATTCTGTCGAATCCCGGGTTCGCGGCAGGGGGGACGTCAAGAACGCGAAGCACTCCTTCGGCAATATCGTCGATGAAGGTGAAGTCGCGCTGCATGCGCCCATGGTTGAAGACATCGATCGGGCGACCCTCCAGGATCGCCTTCGTAAAAAGGAACAGCGCCATGTCGGGACGGCCCCAGGGCCCATACACGGTGAAGAAGCGCAATCCGGTGGTCGGGATGCCGAACAGATGGCTGTAGGTATGTGCCATCAGTTCGTTGGACTTCTTGGTTGCCGCATACAGGCTGACCGGGTGGTCAACGTTGTCGTGTTCGGAGAACGGCATGCGTTCGTTGCCGCCGTAGATGCTCGAGCTGCTGGCGTAGACGAGATGCTCGACGCCGGCATCACGGCAACCCTCGAGCAGGTTGACGAACCCGACCACGTTGCTATCGACGTAGGCATGCGGGTTCTTCAGCGAGTAGCGGACCCCGGCCTGTGCCGCGAGGTTGATGACGCGCTGCGGTCGCTCGGCGGCAAACAATGCGGCCATCGCCGCACGGTCTGCGATGTCGATCCTCGCCAGCCGAAATTGCGGACTGGCTGCAAGGCGCGCGAGCCGCGCTTCCTTGAGCGCGACGTCGTAATAGTCGTTGAGGTTGTCAACGCCGATCACCTCGTCGCCGCGATCGAGAAGCAACTGACAGACATGCATGCCGATAAAACCGGCACAACCGGTGACAAGGGCCTTCATGCGTCGCTTTTCTGGAAAGCCAGCATTTTTGCATACTTGCCGAAGCTGGCCGAGCAGCCGGCGAGTATGTGCACGAGGCCGGGCAGCCCGTCGAGGAGGCCCAGCCGGAATACGTAGAACTTGACGAAGCGCAGCAGCGGAGAAGCCAGCAGGTGCAGCACGGTCGCACGGTCGCCGCGTGCTCGGGCTGCCTCGGCCGCCAGGGTGCTGTAGCGGTTCTGCTTGGCGAAATACGCCTCGAGCGATTCGGCGGATTCGTGCAGAAGGTCACCGCTCAGGGTACCCGCCACCGCGTCGGTCACGACCCGCTCGTGGACCGGATCGGCGGACCAGCGCGCATGGCGGCGGTCGAACAGGCGCAGGCTCCAATCGGGATAGCCTTCGCCATGGCGCAGATAGCGCCCCATGAAGCGGTTGCAGCGCGCGAACCGGTAGGCTCGGCAACCAGGCGCACCGGAAAAGGTGGCCCGGATGCTTGATCGCAGCAAATCGCTCACCCGCTCATCGGCATCGACGCAAAGCACCCAGTCGTTGTGCGCCTGCTCGACTGCAAACTGCTTCTGCGGGCCGAAGCCGCGCCACTCCGACGCGATCACGCGCGCGCCCGCTTGCGCAGCCAGTTCCGCCGTGCCGTCATCGCTGGCGTTGTCGACGACGATGATCTCGTCGCAGAACGACAGGCTCGCCAGGCACGGGCCGATCTGTCCGGCGGCATTGCGGGTGATGAGAACGGCGGAGAGCGGCAGTCGCGGGTCGGGCATCTTGGACGGCTATAATCGCTTGAAGCATGCATTCTACGGCGCGACGCGGCATCCCCGGCCCACCCATGCGCATCCTCCTGATCAAGACTTCTTCGCTCGGCGACGTCATTCACAACCTGCCGGTGGTGACCGATTTGCATGCCCGGTATCCGGCGGCGCAGATCGACTGGGCCGTCGAAGAGGCATTTGCCGAGATTCCGCGCCTGCATCCGCAGGTCAATCAGGTTTTCTCCGTGGCTTTGCGCCGCTGGCGCCGGTCCCTGCTGTCGGCCTCGACGTGGCGCGATATTGGCGCGCTGCGTGGCACCCTTCGCGATCGTCGGCACGACCTGGTGATCGATACCCAGGGACTCCTGAAGAGCGCCGTCGTCGGTCTTGCCGCAAGCGGCCGTCGCTGCGGCTACGCGGCAACGTCGGCCAGGGAACCGATCGCTGCCCGTTTCTACGATGGGTGCTTCGAGGTGCCGAAAGACCTGCACGCCGTCGAGCGCAACCGTCGCCTCGCGGCGCAGGCGGCTGGCTATGCGATCGACTCGCCTCCCGATTACGGGATCGCCTTAGCCCACGCGTCGTCGCCGGGTACGCCGACCGCGCTATTGCTGACGGCGACCTCGCGCGCCGACAAGCTGTGGCCTGAAAGCAGCTGGCAGGCACTTGGACGGGAGTTGCATCAGCGCGGTCTCGCCTGCCGCCTGCCCGCAGGAAGCCCGGTTGAACGGGCGCGCGCGGAACGCATAGCGGCAGCGATCCCGGACGCCGAAGTGCTGCCACCGCTCGGGTTGCGTGATCTGGCAGGATACTTGGCAGCTGCGCGCGTTGTCGTCGGCGTCGACACCGGACTGGTGCATCTCGCCGCTGCCGTCGGGCGACCGACGATCGCGCTCTATTGCGCCTCCGACCCGGCACTTACAGGCGTGCTGGCGGCAACACCTACCCGCAACCTCGGACAACGCGGCAAGCCCCCCTCCGTTGCCGAGGCAATCGCGGCGGTCACCGCATTGGCATGATGGCCCGCATTCTGTATTCGATCGTGGTCATCGCCCTGCTGCCGTGGGCCTTGCTGCACCTGATGTGGCGTGCGCGCCGCCAGCCGGAGTACCTGCAGCACTGGGGGGAGCGCTTCGGCTTCGGTGGCGCTGCCGCGACATCGAAACCGACGATTTGGCTGCATGCCGTTTCCGTCGGCGAAACGCGGGCAGCGCAGCCTCTGGTGGCCGCCCTGCGCGAACGCTATCCTGGGCACCGCATCCTGTTCACGCACATGACCCCAACGGGTCGCGCCACGTCGGAAGCCTTGTATGGCGACGCGGTCGAGCGCATCTATCTGCCCTACGACACCCCATGGGCGGCCCGCCGCTTCCTGCGCCGCGCACGACCGGTTCTCGGCCTGATCATGGAGACGGAGCTCTGGCCGAACCTGATTGCCGCCTGCCGTCGCGAGGGCGTGCCGCTCTATCTCGTCAATGCGCGCCTTTCCGCACGCTCGGCGCGGCGCTATGCACGGTTTCCATCCCTGACCCGTTCAGCCCTGCTCGGCCTCTCCGGCATCGGCGCGCAATCGATCGACGATGCCCGTCGCCTTGTCGAACTGGGTGCCGAACCACCGAGCGTTACCGGCAACATGAAGTTCGACGCAGTGGCGCCGGAATCCCAACTTCGGCTCGCCGAGGATTTCCGCCGCCTGTGGGGACAGCGTCACGTCTGGCTCGCCGCCAGCACGCGCGAAGGCGAGGAAGCGCTGATCGTCGACGCCTGGGTGCGGGCCGGCGCCGGAGCCTCGGCGCTGCTCCTGCTCGTTCCGCGCCATCCGCAGCGCGTCGACGACGTCGCGCGCCTGGTTGAACAGCGCGGGTTGTCGTTGCAGCGGCGCAGCGCAAACCTTCCGATTGCGCCGACGACGCGTGTTGTGCTCGGCGACAGCATGGGCGAGATGTTCGCCTATTACGCGTCCGCCGATCTGGCTTTCATCGGAGGTAGCCTGCTCGACTACGGCAGCCAGAACCTGATCGAGGCGGCCGCCTGCGGTACGCCCATCCTGATCGGACCATCGACGCGCAATTTCGCCGAGGCGGCGCACGCAGCGCTGGCCCACGGCGCAGCGCGGCAGGTCGGCGATGCCGACGAACTCGTGCGTCAGGTGTTGCTGCTTCTGGCTGCCGCGGAGACCCGGCAACGTATGGGAGAGGCCGGGCGCGCCTTCGCCGAGCACCATCGTGGGGCAACGGCGCGCACGCTGGCGCTGATCACTCCAGAAGGGTATTGATCGCCGCGACGTCGTCCTCGGACAGCGTCCCGGCTGAAGCCTTCAGCTTGAGCAGCGCACCCAGCGTATCGAGGCGTGCCTTGGCCAGCTTCTGCTTGGTATCGTAGAGCTGGCTTTGCGCATTCAACACGTCGATGTTGATGCGCACGCCCACCTCGTAGCCGAGCTTGTTGGAATCCAGCGCCGACTGCGAGGATGTCATCGCTGCCTCATAGGCACGCACCTGCGCCAGCCCGGAAGTCACGCCAAGATAGGCCTGGCGCGCATTCAAGGCGGCGCCACGCCGCGCATTGTCGAGGTCGGCGGAAGCCTTTTCCTTCAGGGCCACCGCCTCGCGATCCTTGGACGCCACGGCTCCACCCGCAAAGATCGGGATGGTCAGTTGCAGGCCCACCGAGTTGACGTCGGTATCGCTGCCAGGGCGCACGGCGCCCAGCGCATAGGACCCCGTGGCGGAGCTGCGGCTGCGGTTGGCGACGAGGTCCAGCGTGGGATAGTGGCCGGCGCGCTGCTTTTCGACTTCGCGCTGGGCGATCTCGAACAGCGCCTGGTAGATCTGCACCGAGGTACTCGAGGTCTCCGCCATTTCGACCCACTTGCCGATGTCGTCGGGCTGCGGACGCATGAGCTGCACACCCTGGCGCAGGTTCTTCAGACCCTCCGGCTCCTTGCCGATTACGGCACGCAGGGCCTGGCGCTTGACGGCCAGGTCGTTCTCGGCCGCGATCTCCTGCGCGGAAGTCAGGTCGAAGCGCGCCTGTGCCTCGTGGGTATCGGTGATCGTCGCGGTGCCCACTTCGAAATTGCGCTTGGCCGACTCCAGTTGCTCGGCGATGGCGACCTTCTGCGCACGCGCGGTGGCGAGCGTATCCTGGGCCAGCAGCACGTCGAAGTAAGCCTGCGCGGCACGCACAATCAAGTCCTGCTTGGCCAGGCTGAACTGGGCCTCGGCCTGGGCGACAGCCAGCTCGGATTGCGTATAGGCAACCCAGTTCTGCCAGCGGAACAGGGGTTGTGTAAGGCTCACACCCCAACCGTTATTGTTGTAGTAGGTGTCCGTGGTCGTAGGCGGAGTGGCGCGAACGCTGGTTGATTGCCTATTCCAGGTCGTATTTGACGAGAAGCCAACGGTTGGCAGCAGCCCCGCACGGCCCTGCGGCAGCTTCTCCCGCCCCGCCTCGACGGCGGCGCGGGCGGCTGCGAACTGCGCATCGTAGGCCACCGCGTCGCGGTACACCGACAACAGGTCCGCGCCCCAGGCCGCGCCTGTCAAGCCAGCGGCCAATGTGCCGGCCATCATCAGGGAAAGTGTCTTCTTCATACGGACTCCGCGTGGATGCTTCATGATTTCAGTAGGTGGGCATGGCGGGATCGACGTCGCGCGCCCAGGCGGCAACGCCGCCCTGCAGGTTGATCACGCCGGTAAATCCCATCTGTTCGAGGAACATGCCGGCCTGGAAGCTGCGCGCACCGTGATGGCAGATCATGACGATGTCGGCATCGCGCTTCAACTCGCGAAAGCGCGCCGGAATCCCGCGCATGGGCATCGACTGCGAGCCGGCGATGCGGCAGGTCTCGAACTCCCAGGGCTCGCGTACGTCGAGCAGCACGGGCTTGGCGCGCCCGTCGTCGGCAAGCCAGTCGCGCAGCTGGAAGGTCGAAATCTGCCGCATCGGCTCAAAACGCAAACGCCGGCACGGGTGACGCCTGCAAGGGATCGGCGACGGTTTCGAACACCGCGACGCGGCGCACTCCGTCCCCGACCCTCGTGTATACGACGGCCTCCATCGCCGGCGCACTGCCTTCGATGGCAAACAACCGTCCGCCCGGCTTGAGCTGGTCGAGCAAGACCTGCGGGACCTTGCGCACCGCGCCGGACACCATGATCGCGTCGTACGGGGCATGTGCCTGAAGACCGGTCAGGCCGTCGCCGACATCGACGGTCACGTTGGTGACGCCGGCGTGGCGCAGGTTCTCGCGGGCCTGCGCGGCGATGCCGGCATCGATCTCCACCGACCAGACGTGGTCGGCGTGCGCCCCGAGCAGCGCCGCCATGTACCCTGAACCGGTGCCGACCTCGAGCACGGTCTCGTGCTTCTTCATTCCCAGCGCCTGCAGCGCGTGCGCCTCGACGTGGGGGAGGAACATGCTTGCGTTGCGACCGAGCGGAATCTGCGTCTCGGCAAAAGCCAGCCTGCGATGCGCCGGCGGCACGAACTCCTCGCGCTTGACCACGAACAACACGTCGAGCACGTCCGGATCCAGCACCTTGCCCGGGCGCAGCTGCTGCTCGATCATGTTGAAGCGGGCTTGTTCGAAATTCATGATTTCTCCGATACGCTATATATTAGCAGAGTCTAATATTTCAACAGCGGCGACAGAGGCGCGATTCTACGCCGCCGTGGCCTCGGCGCCCGGCTCACGCACCTTGAACCACGCCGCGTAGAGCGCGGGAAGGAAGAGGCAGGTCAGTGCCGTGGCAACGATGAGGCCACCCATGATGGCCACTGCCATCGGCCCCCAGAACACCTGCCGCGTCAGCGGGATCATCGCCAGCACTGCGGCAGCGGCTGTGAGCACGATCGGCCGGAAGCGTCGCACGGTCGAGCCGACGATGGCCTCCCATTCGCTCTTGCCGGCCTGCTCGTCCTGCTCGATCTGGTCGACAAGGATTACCGAATTGCGCAGGATCATGCCCATCAGCGCGATCACCCCGAGGTTGGCGACGAAGCCGTAGGGCACCTGGAAGACCAGCAGGGACAGGGTGACTCCGATCAGCCCGAGCGGAGCGGTCATCAGAACGAGGATCGTGCGGCTCATGCTCTGCAACTGGATCATCAGCAGCGTGATGACCCCGACCACCATCAGCGGGACCACCGCCTTGATGGAATTCTCGCCCTTGGCGGACTCTTCGGTCGAGCCGCCGAGTTCGATGCGGAAGCCGGGTGGCAGCTTGGCGCGCAGGTCGGCGAGCTGGCGATCGATCTGCTCCGATGCGGCGTGCGGCTGCAGACTGCCCACCACGTCGGCGCGCACCGTGATCGTCGGCAGACGGTCGCGACGCCAGATCAGGCCTTCCTCGAGTACCGGCACCAGCCGTGCCAGCTGCGCCAGGGGTACGTGGCGGCCCGACGAAGCGACCACGTCGAGGTCGGGCAGCCGCGCCAGCGTGCGCGGATCGGCGGTGTCGCCGCGCCCTCGTTCCCCTCCGGCACGCCAGACGACATCGATGAGCTGGTCGTCCTCGCGGAACTGCGTAACCGTCGCGCCGGCCAGCCAGCCCTGCAGCGTCAGTGCCACATCCTGGCTGGAAACCCCGAGCGCGCGGGCGCGAGCCTGGTCGATCTCGACGCGTACCGCCTTCACCTTGTCGTTCCAGTCGAAATTGACATTGCGCAGGCTTGGGTGGGCGCGCATCACGCTCGAGATCGCGCTGGCGCCTTCCCTCAACTGCACGAGGTCCTCGCCCGAGATGCGGAACTGCACCGGATAGCCAACCGGGGGGCCGTTTTCCAGGCGCACCACGCGCAGCCGCAGGTGCGACCATGAGCCATCCGCCGCCTCGAATGCCGATTCGAGCCGGGCCTTGAGTTCCTCTCGCTCCTTGAGTCCCTTGGTTACGATGACCATCTGGCCG
>CAYTFA010000037.1:0-10113 GCA_964436755.1 uncultured Rhodocyclaceae bacterium
CCCTGCAGCTGGCGCAGGGCTATGCCGGTACCGGGGCCACGGGCCGCACACTGGGCTTTGCCGCCGCCAACGCACTGACGCGCAGCCTGTTCGACCGCGCCGGCTACCGGCCGGACAAGAGCGGCGACTCGATCGGGGGCATGGACCCGCAGCCGGGCGAACGCATCGGCATGATCGGCCTGTTCCGCCCCCTGCTGGGCCGCATCCTCGAACGCGGCGCGCAACTCACCGTGGTCGAGCTCAAGCAGGAACTGGCGGGCGACAACCCGGGCTATCGCGTCACCCTCGATGCAAGCGAACTGGCCGGCTGCGCCAAGGTGCTGTCGACCAGTACCCTGCTGCTCAACGACACGCTCGACCGCATGCTGGCGGCCTGTCACGATGCGCGCTGGTTTGCCATGGTCGGCCCGGGCGCAGGCTGCCTGCCCGACGCCCTGTTCGCACGCGGCGTCACCCTGCTCGGCGGCAACTGGATCGTCGATGGCGCCGCCTTCCTCGATGCCCTGGCGCGCGGTGCCTCGACGAGTGAATGGAGCTACAAGTTCGCAGTGACGCAAGCCTCCTACCCCGGTTTCCCCTTGTTGCTCGAACGCGCGGCGGGACGCAGCAGCGATGGCGCTTAAGGCAACGATTTTCAAGGCCGAGCTCCAGGTTGCCGACCTGGACCGCAACTACTACCAAAGCCACTCCCTGACCCTGGCCCGCCATCCCTCGGAAACCGACGAGCGCATGATGCTGCGACTGCTCGCCTTCGGCCTGTTCGCCGACGACGCGCTTGCCTTTGGCAAAGGCCTGTCCGCGGATGACGAACCCGACCTTTGGCGTCGGGACCTGACCGGCGTCATCACGCTGTGGATCGACCTCGGCCTGCCCGACGAGAAGCGCGTGCGACGGGCATGCGGCCGCGCCGAGCGGGTCGTCGTCCTGGCCTACGGCGGACGCGCCGTCGAACTCTGGTGGGAGCAGAACCGGAGCGCGCTGGGGCGCCTCGGCAAGCTGACGGTACTGCGCATTCCGGCCGAGGAATCCGCCGCACTCGCGGCGTGCGCGGCACGCGGAATGCAGGTGCACTGCACGATCCAGGAAGGCGAGGCCTGGCTCAACATCGACGGCGCCGAAGTTCGCGTCGTGCCGCAGGTGATGTGGTCCGCGACCGGCTAGGCCGTCACCCGCGCGAGCGCTGCCAGCGCCGCGTCGAGCCCGCCGGTAACGAGGCGCGCTGGCACCGCCAGCATCAGGTTGAAGGGTAAGCCAAAGTCTTCGACGGCGTTGCCGGCCGTGTCGCGCCATCCGCCCCGGCCATCGGGCGCCGCCCGCAGCCGCGCGCGCAGCTCGGGCAGCGCGTCGGCATAGCCGACGACAAGCTTGCCCCGTGCCAAGGCGTAGCCAACCTCGACGCAGGTGCCGGAATCCGGCTCGTCGCCGCGAAACGGGTTCAGGTTGGCGATGACGACGTCGGCGGCGTCAATCAGGCGCAGGTTGTTGCGGTAGATGCCCTCGGCACCGGCATCGTCGCCGCCGAGCGGAACCAGCGCCTCGTGCCCGGCAGCGCGACAGAGATCACGCGCGACGTCGGCCCAGGCGCGCGCATCGGGACGAAACACGTCCGGTCCGGCCAGGTAGAGCTTCATGCCGACGCGAATGCGACGCCGGTCAAGGACATCAGTCGCGTTCTTCCTGTCCGAGCATGATGAGTTCGTAGATCGGACGCGGCGTGCCCGGCAACTGTGCGACGTGCACGGCCGTCATGCCGTCGAGGCGGGCAATGTCCATGTCGGCGCCGACGGCGAGCAGGAGCTCGACCGGGCCGGCCTGCCCCTTGAGGACCGCCGTGATCAGCGGCGTGTTGCCATCGGCATCCTGTGCATCAATGTCGGCGCCGGCACTCACCAGCGTGGCTGCGGCATTGGTATGCCCGCCCGCTGCCGCGGCGTGCAACGGACGCTGGCGATGCGGGCCTTCCACCTCGAGATTCGTGCCGGCCTCGGTCATGACCCGCACCGCCGCCACGCAGCCAAGCTTGGCCGCCACATAGAGCGGCGGTCCGTCGCGCGCCAGCATGGCCTCGGTGAGGCTGATATTCACCCAGTCGGCCGGTGTCAGGTCGGGTGTCGTCATGTCAGCCCAGTGTCTTTGCGAAGAATCCCAGGGTGCGCTCCCAGGCCAGAGCCGCGCATCGGGCGTCGTAGACCTCGGGCCGCCGCTCGTTGCAAAAGGCATGCGCGGCGTCGTAGCGGAACACGTCGGGGTGCTGCCCGGCGGCGCGCATGGCCGATTCCAGGGCATCAACGGCCTGCGGGGTGCACCAGTCGTCGCGATTGGCGAAGTGTGCGAGGAAGGGAATGCGGATCGCCGCCGGATCGGCGAATTCCCTTGGCGGAATGCCGTAGTAGCAGGCGGCGGCGGCAACGCCCGGCACATGCACGGCAGCGCCGATGGTCAGGGCGCCGCCCATGCAGAAGCCCATTACACCGACCTTGCCGGCACCCATGGCACGCAGGTGGTCGACGGCTCCCCGCACGTCCTGGTGCGTGGCGCCGGGGAAGTCGAGTCCGTTCATCATGTGGCTGGCCTCGTCCGGAACCTGGGTCACGCGCCCCTGGTAGAGGTCGGGCGCCAGTGCGTTGTATCCCGCCGCGGCAAAGCGGTCGGCGATGCCGCAGATCTGCTCGTTGAGGCCCCACCACTCCTGGATCACCACCACACCGGGCCGCTCCTGTCCGGCCATAGCCAGCCAGCCGCGGCAGTCGCTGCCGTCGGGCCGCTTGAAATCGATCATCTTGCCCATGTGTCCTCCTCCTTGGCGCGGAATCGGGAATGTACCGGATTTCGGCCCCTGTCGACGGCAAGTGCCTCTCGTATAATGGTTCGTCGCACTCCGTCCATCGTGCCGTGAACCCTGATCTCGACCGCCTGCAGCCCTACCCCTTCGAAAAGCTGCGCCACCTGTTTGCCGGCATCACGCCGCCAAGGAGTCTGGCCGAAATCAAGCTGTCGATCGGCGAGCCGCAGCACGCGACGCCGCCGTTCATCCAGCGCGCGCTGGCCGAGCGGCTCGACGGACTCGCCAACTACCCGACGACGCAGGGCAGCGATGAACTGCGCCAGACCATCGCGGCCTGGATTGGCCGGCGCTACGAGGTAACGCCGCCCGACCCGGCGACCCAGGTGATCCCGGTCAACGGGTCACGCGAGGCCTTGTTCGCCTTTGCGCAAACAGTCATTGCGCGCCGCACCGGCGCCAAGGTGGTTTGCCCGAATCCCTTCTATCAGATCTACGAGGGCGCCGCCCTGCTCGCCGGTGCCGAACCCGTCTTCCTCAACACGCTGCCCGAGACCGGCTTTGTCATGGACTGGACGGCGCTGCCCGAGACCACCTGGCGCGACGTCCAGCTCGTGTACGTGTGCTCGCCGGGCAATCCGACGGGCAAGGTGATGGACCTCGCAGCCTGGAAGGAATTGTTCGAGTTGTCCGATCGGCATGGCTTCGTGATTGCCTCGGACGAGTGCTACTCCGAGATCTATTTCGACGAGGCGCACCCGCCGCTGGGCGGTCTGGCCGCGGCCGCGCGCCTTGGCCGCGACGACTTCCGGCGTCTCGTGGTCTTTTCCAGCCTGTCGAAGCGCTCCAACGTTCCGGGGCTGCGCTCGGGTTTCGTCGCCGGTGATGCGGCGGTGCTCAAGCGCTTCCTGCTTTACCGGACCTATCACGGCAGTGCAATGAGCCCGGCCGTACAGGCCGCCAGCATCGCCGCCTGGAAGGACGAGGCGCACGTGCGCGACAACCGCCGCCTTTATGCCGAGAAGTTTCACGAGGTCACCCCGCTCGTCGCGCACCACCTGGATTGCGCCGTGCCCGATGCCGGCTTCTACCTGTGGGCAAGGACCCCCGTCGCCGACACCGAATTTGCCCGCGAACTGCTGCACCGGCAGAACGTGGTGGTACTCCCCGGCAGCTACCTCGCGCGGGAGTCGGCAGGACGCAACCCCGGCGCCAACTTCGTCCGCATCGCCCTCGTTGCCGGGCACGAGCAGTGCCTCGAGGCCGCGCGGCGCATCAACGATTTCTGTCAATCCCTCTGAAAGAGTTACCCATGAACGAATTGCAGCAGACCATCGAGCAGGCCTGGGAAGACCGTGGCAACCTCAGCCCGGGCAGCGCCCCGGCCCGCATCGGCGACGCCGTCGCCCATGTCCTCGGCGAACTCGACGCCGGGAGGCTCCGTGTGGCCGAGAAGCTCGACGGCAAATGGGCCACGCACCAGTGGATCAAGAAGGCGGTGCTGCTGTCCTTCCGCCTCGAGGACAACGTCGTCATGGACGGTGGCGCGCAGCGCTGGTTCGACAAGGTGCCGACCAAGTTCGCCCACTACGATACCCATCGCTTCCAGACCGGCGGCTTCCGCGTCGTTCCCGGCGCCGTCGTGCGCCGCGGATCCTACATCGCCCCCAACGCGGTGCTGATGCCCAGCTTCGTAAACATCGGCGCCTATGTCGGCGAGGCCACCATGGTGGATACCTGGGCAACGGTGGGTTCCTGCGCCCAGATCGGCCGGAACGTGCATCTTTCCGGCGGCGTCGGCATCGGCGGGGTGCTCGAGCCGCTGCAGGCGAATCCGACCATCATCGGCGACAACTGCTTCATCGGTGCGCGATCCGAAGTGGTGGAAGGCGTGATCGTCGAGGACAACTGCGTGATTTCGATGGGCGTGTTCATCGGCCAGAGCACCAAGATCCTCGACCGCGCTACCGGCGAGATCATCTATGGCCGCGTGCCGGAAGGCTCGGTCGTGGTGAGCGGCAGCCTGCCCGCGAAGGACGGCAGCTACAGCCTTTACTGCGCGGTGATCGTCAAGAAGGTCGATGCGCAGACCCGCTCGAAGACCAGCATCAACGAACTGCTGCGCGACTAGTCACCACCAACCGGGAGACTGCAAATGGGTACGATGGACAAGCTGTTCCGCCTGATGGCGGAAAAGAAGGCGACCGACCTGTTCCTCTCCGTCGGCGCGCCCATCACGATCAAGATGCAGGGCAATGCCGTGCCGGTGAACCCGCAGATCGTGGACATGCCGACCATGCGCAGCCTCCTGGCCGAAGTCCTGAAACCCGAGCAGATCGAAGAATTCGACCGCGAAAAGGAGCTGCAGACACGGGTCGTCGCCTACGACATCGGCGTCTACCGCCTTTCCTGCTTCTACCAGCGCGGATCGCCCGGCATGGTGGCGCGCTACATCCCGGTCGACATCCCGAAGTTCGAATCGCTGCAGCTGCCGCCGGTGCTCAAAGACGTGATCATGGAAAAGCGCGGGCTCGTGCTGATGGTCGGCGCCACCGGCAGCGGCAAGTCGACGACGCTCACGTCGATGATCGACTACCGCAACGAGCAAATCTCCGGCCACATCCTCACGCTCGAGGACCCGCTCGAATTCCTGTTCAAGAACAAGAAGTCCATCGTCAACCAGCGCGAGGTCGGCACCGACACGAAGGCCTTCCAGATCGCGCTCAAGAACGCGCTGCGACAGGCTCCCGACGTGATCTTCATCGGCGAAATCCGCGACAAGGAGACCATGACGCAGGCCATCGCCTACGCCCAGTCAGGTCACCTCTGCCTTGCCACGCTGCACGCCAACAACAGCTACCACGCAATGAGCCGGATCATCAGCTTCTACCCGCTGGAGAATCGGCCGGCCCTGCTCGCCGACCTCGGGGTGACGCTCAAGTGCGTCATCTCGCAACGCCTGGTCAAGACGCCTTCGGGCGGCCGCGTCGCCGCCGTCGAGGTGCTGATGAACTCGCGCTACATTGCCGAGTTGATCGAGAAGGGCGAGCTCAACGAAATCAAGGAGGCCATGGAAAACAGCATGGTGCCGGGCAGCCAGACCTTCGAGCAGGCGCTTTACCAGTTGTACCGGACCAATACCATTTCCCTCGACGAGGCGCTGGCCAACGCCGATTCCGCCAACAACCTGCAGCAGGTCATCAACAACGCCAAGGCGGAGGCCGAAGGCAAGCCGGTCAGTGACGAAGCAGCGCAGAATCCGACCAAGTCCGTGGCGCCCGGCTCGTTCAGCGAATTCAAGCTGAACATGGATGGCTAGCGAGTCGCCGTGTCCGTCCTCGACAAGGCACGGGCGCTGATCGAGCGTCCGTCGGTCACACCCAACGATGCCGGCTGCCTCGACCTGATCGCGGCCTGGCTCGCCCCGCTCGGCTTTGCCTGCGAGCGCGTCGACCGCAATGGCGTTTCCAACCTCTGGGCACGCCGCGGCAGCGGCGGGTCGCTGATCTGCTTCGCCGGGCATACCGACGTCGTCCCGCCGGGACCGGAGTCGGCCTGGTCCTCCCCTCCTTTCGTTCCGACGCTGCGCGATGGCCGCCTTTACGGGCGCGGCGCGGCAGACATGAAATCCTCCATCGCCGCCTGGGTGGTCGCCATCGAGCGTCTGCTCGCGAGGCGCCCGGCGATCGCCGATTCGCTGGCACTATTGCTCACGTCGGACGAGGAAGGCGACGCCATCGACGGCACCGTGCGCGTGGTGGAGGCGCTGAAGGCGCGCGGCGAGCTCATCGACTTCTGCATCGTCGGCGAACCGACCTGCGTCGCACAACTGGGCGACACGATGAAGAACGGACGCCGCGGCTCGCTTTCCGCCACCCTCGTCGTGAATGGCGTACAGGGCCATGTCGCCTATCCGGACCAGGTGCGCAACCCGGTGCACCTGGCAGCACCGGCGCTGGCCGAACTGGCGGCAACCACGTGGGACGCGGGCAACGAGTACTTTCCACCTACCAGCTTCCAGATCTCGAACGCGCATGCCGGGACCGGGGCCGGCAATGTGGTGCCGGGGCGCTTCGAAATCCAGTTCAACTTCCGCTTTTCGACGGCCAGCACGGTAGAGGACCTGCAAGCGCGCGTTCATGCCCTGCTCGACCGCCACGGCCTCGACTACGAGATCCGCTGGACGCTGGGTGCGAGGCCTTTTCTGACGCCGCGCGGCGATCTTTGCGCCGCCCTTGTCGACGCCGCCGCATCGGCAGTCGGCGTCAGCACTGCACTGTCGACCACCGGCGGCACTTCCGACGGTCGCTTCATTGCCGATATCTGTCCCCAGCTGGTCGAGTTCGGGCCGGTGAACGCCAGCATCCACAAGATCGACGAGCACATCCTCGTCGACGACCTCGACGGGCTTGCCCGCATTTACGAGGGCGTCCTCGACCGGCTGGTGTCCGGATGATCAACGCCGCCACCGACGAACTCGTCACCGTCCGCGACTGGCTGCGCTGGGCGGTGAGCCGCTTCAATGAAGGCGGACTGTTCTACGGCCACGGCACAGACAACGCATGGGATGAAGCCGTCTGGCTGGTGCTCGCCACTCTGCACCTTCCCCGCGACCACCTCGAGCCCTGGCTCGATGCCCACCTGACCAAGAGCGAACGGCTGCTCCTGCTCAACAACCTGCAGCAGCGCGTGGTGCATCGCGTGCCGACGGCCTATCTGGTGCAGGAGGCCTGGCTGGGCGAGTTCCGCTTCCACGTCGATTCCCGCGTGATCGTTCCCCGCTCCTATTTCTCCGAGCTGCTCGCCGATGGGTTCTCGCCCTGGGTGAACGACCCGGAAGACATCCGCGCCGCCCTGGACCTGTGCACCGGGTCGGGATGCCTGGCCATCCTCATGGCGCATGCCTTTCCCAATGCCGAGGTGGATGCGATCGACATCTCCCCCGACGCGCTCACGGTCGCGCGGCACAACATCGACGACTACGGACTGGGTGAGCGCGTGCGCGCAATCGAATCCGATCTTTTCGCCGCAGTCCCGGACCGGCGGTATGACCTGATCGTCTGCAACCCCCCCTACGTCACCGCTGCCGCCATGGCCGCCCTGCCCGCCGAATACCGGCACGAGCCGACGGGCGCCCTGGCTGCCGGGGACGATGGCCTCGACGTCGTGCGGCGAGTGCTCGCCGAGGCACGCAGGCACCTGAACCCGGGCGGATTGCTCGCCGTCGAGGTAGGACACAACCGGGAACTGGTCGAGGACGCGTTCCCCGAGCTTCCTGCAACCTGGCTGGACACCTCCGGTGCCGAGGGAACCATCTTCCTCGTGGCACACGACGACCTGCCTGCACCACGGCGCAATCGCTCGTGACGGCGGTGACCTTCATCCTGGCCGACGGCAGCCGGCGCACGGTGGCGGCGGGCAGCGAGGAAAACCTCATGCAACTGGCGACGTTCAACGGAGTTCCGGGCATCGAGGGCGCCTGCGGCGGCTTCTGCTCATGCGCCAGTTGCCATGTCTACGTGGAAAGCAGCCATGCATTGCCGCCGCCGTCGGCCGAGGAAAAGCAGATGCTGGGCGGGACGGCCGCCAAACGCACCCGCCAGAGCCGGCTGGCCTGCCAGATTCGCATCGGCGGCGGCGTCGACGGCCTCGTCGTGCGCATCCCGCCCGCACAATAGGAGTGTCGGCTAGGACAGCGTGATTTCGTCGCGGTGGCCGAAGCCGCGGCTGTTGTCCACGAAGCAGACGCGGCGCGGAACGAGCCGGTACCAGCTGACCCGTGACAGCGCATCGGCAATGGCCGCGGGGACTCCGGCGCCGGCATTGACCACCGGGAACTTTTCGCCGTAGCGCTCGCGCGCACGTTCCGCCTCGGCTCCGGCCAGGCGCATCACGCGGCCTTCCATCTGTATGCCTTTGACGTGTGCCCAGTCCCCCACGTCATCCTGGATCGTCGCAGCGCAGCGAGCGTCGAAGGCCAGGTTGCTGCCGTGGCGGCTTGCCGGCGACGAAAGAAAGACCAGGGCGTTTCCGTCCATCGCATAGAACACCGCCGACGCCCAGGGGCCGTCACCACCCACCGTGGCGAGCGTCATGACGTTGTGGGCGGCGAGATAGTCCCGGATCAGCTGAGGCAATGCAGCGCTCACACCGGCCTCCCGGCGGAACCGCCATCCATGGCCTCGAACTCCGTGTCGCCGACCGGATCGCGCCCTTCGTGCAGACGCTTCAGGCGATACGCGATCTGCGGTCGCGTCAGTCCAAGCATGCGGGCTGCCGAGGACAGGTTGCCGCGCGCCTTGTCCACCGCTGTCTCGAGCAGCATCGCCTCGACCTGATCGAGCGTCAACGTGCCGTTGAACACCGCTTCGCGCAGGTCCTTGCCGGTTTCCCAGCAATTGATGTCTACGCTGCCCCTGGCATCGAGCCCGAATTCCTGTGGCTGCACCTCGCCGCACGACATGAACAGGTGACCGACTTCGATGCGCGTCCCGCTCGGCGCGAGGATCACCCCGCGCTCCACGGCATTCTGCAGTTCGCGAATGTTGCCGGGCCACGAATAGGAGAGCAAGGCGCGCTTGGATTTGTCCGTGAAGCCGCGCAGCTTCTTGCCATGGATGGCCGAATGCTTTGCAAGGAAATGCTTCGCCAGCAGCGGAATGTCCTGTTTGCGCTCGCGCAGGGGCGGAATGACGATTTGATAGGCGTTGAGCCGGTAGTAGAGATCCGAGCGAAAGCGCCCCTCCTTGACCAAGTCCTGCAGGTTGGCGTTCGTCGCCGCCACCACCCGGACATTGATGCGACGTGTCTTCTGGTCGCCGAGGCGCTCGATCTCGCCCTCCTGCAGGGCGCGCAGGAGCTTGGCCTGCGCCGAGGCCGGCAGGTCGCCGATCTCATCGAGGAAGAGCGTGCCGCCGTCGGCACGCTCGAAGCGGCCCGGACGCGATACCAGGGCGCCGGTGTAGGCACCCTTTTCCACACCGAACAATTCGGACTCGACCAGCTCGTGCGGGATCGCCGCGCAATTCACGGCGATGAAGGGCTTGCCGGCACGGGGACTCATTTCATGCAGGCTGCGCGCGAACACCTCCTTGCCGACTCCGGTTTCGCCGCGCAGCAGGACGGCGATATGGCTGGTTGCCGCCTGCTTGAGCAGGTCGTACGCGGAACGGAATCCGGGCGACGCGCCCGTGACATCCTCTGGCAACTGATCCCTGTCGCCGATGGACGAGCGCAACTGCACCACCTGCGTCTGCAGGTCGATCAACTGGTCGGCAATCGATTCGCCGTTGAAGTAGCGCATCTGCTCGGCGGCGTCGTCCCATTCCTCG
>CAYTFA010000038.1:0-10013 GCA_964436755.1 uncultured Rhodocyclaceae bacterium
GCGTGGTGGGTGCTCCGCGCCATGGCGGCTCCTACCTGACCAAGCAGCTCTTCCGTGCACTGGGATTCGAAGCCGGCCGGGTGCCCAACGCAATCGCCCACGACGGCTTCCCCGATGCAACACCCTTCGACTTCGACAAGGGCTACAGTGCCTACACGCGCATGATGCACAACATGGCAGAGTATCTGTGCATGGTCGAACTCTACTTCGCCAATTCGCGCGCCTTCGACAGCATGATTCCCGTGCCGAAGAAAGCCACCAAGGCCGCCTACCAGGGTGGCTTCTTCGACCGCGTGCTGGGCCCCAACGCGGAGTACATCATCACCCTGCGGCATCCCGTACCGGCCGCGATTTCGACCTACGAGAAGTCCGGCGGGCTGCCCGACGGAGGGCGCTTCTCCGTGCGCGGCAACATCGAATCCTGGGTCAAGCGCGACAACATCTGCGCCGGCGTGCCCGAGAACCGCGTCGAGCAAATGGGCTACTTCGAGGCCTACCTCAACTACTGGGAGCACTACCACTACAACCTGCTGCTGACCGGGCTGCGCGTCAACCCGAAGTGGCAGGTCGTCGCCTACGGCAAAGAGCGAATCGAGTCGATGGCGGCCGGCTTCTACCGTCGCTTCGGCAGCACGCTGGGCCCGGACGACTTCAAGGTCTTCGACCAGCGTGCCCGCCATCCCGACTGGATGCGGCAGGCCGAACCTGTCGTGCGCCGGGTCAGCGACGTATGGCGCCAGGCGGGAGTCGACTTCCCGTTCGACGCGATCATGGAGGCGTGGTAGCAGCACGGCCTGACCTGCGCCTGCGGTCTGCCGCGCATGCCGACGGGACCGCTAGAATCGCCGCATGGGCAGAGTGACGCAGCCGCCGGCGGATCAGCCGGGCGAGTGGGAGCGCAAGGCGCGCCGGCTTGCAGAGACGCAGGTCAAGCCGCACTTTGCCCCATCCCCCGAAATTCTCACGATCTTCCGGCGCCGCCTCCAGGCCCGGCAGGCAAATCACGATCCGGCGACTGCCCTGGTGCTTGGCGCCACGCCGGAACTGGTTGACGCCGCAGTAGCGAACGGATTGCGCCCGATCGTCGTTGATCGCAGCGCGACCATGCTGGACGCCGCGCTCGCACGCTGCTCCCTGACCACGCGTCCTGGCGAAGCGCGAATCGTCGCCGACTGGCGTTCAATGAACTCGATCGCCGATGCGAGCATCGACGTCGTGCTCGGCGATGCGGCGCTCAATAACGTTGCGCACGAAGCGACGAACGACGTGCTGCGCGAACTGGCGCGCGTCACGCGACCAGGAGGGTTCCTGCTGCTGCGCCAGATCGTGCTGCCGGACACCGGCATTGAGGCCTATGAATGGAAGAATGCATTGGAGCGCTTACGCTCGGGACAAATCGACCTCGATGCTTTCGACCGCGTGCTGCGCTTCTACAGCTTCAACTCGCTCGCCCTCGACACGACTCGTCACGCCATCGATGCCCGGCATGTCTTCGCTTGCATTCGGGAGAAATTCGACGCCGGCGAGCTGCGCAGTGACGAGTTCGATTTCCTGCTGGGACGCTACAGCGAAGTTTGTCACACTGTCTACGGCGCGTCGGAGCAAGCCCTTCAACTCGGGCGGCTTGGTCGATGTGAGGTCGAGCGTTTGCCGGAGTCGGTTTTCTACCGCGACCTGATGGCGGTGTTCGTCGTCGAGGTCGGCCGGCCATGACCCTGGCACCGCTTCTCAATGCGGGACTGCCCGGCGTTGCCTGGCCCGCGTTCCCCACCGAACGAGGTGCGCGCAAGCAAGCGATGCTGTTCCAGCTAGATCACAGTCAGTGGCTCGCGGCCGACGAGATCGAATCGGCGCAGCTCGACCAGTTGCGGACGTTGCTCTCTCATGCCCAACGTAACGTTCCCTACTATCGCAGTCGGCTTGTCTCGGCCGCGGGTGACGTGCGCGACATGCGCGCATGGCGCGAATTGCCCGTTATGGATCGGCGAACGGTTCACGAACGTGCCAACGATTTGCGCAGCACGCAGATTCCGCCAGAGCATGGAAGGACATTCGAGCTAAAGACGTCAGGTTCGACGGGACTCGTCGTCCGCGTCCTCGGCACGGACCTGACGCAGTTCATGTGGGAAGTGTTCTGCCTGCGCGACCACCTATGGCACCGGAGGGACTTCTCGCGCAAGCTGGCGGTCTTGCGCTATCAGCGCGACCCCGCACTCAAGACGCCGGAGGGCATGCCCAGCGCCGGCTGGGGACCACCCACCGGCGACGTGGTGCGGACGGGTTCGTCGCGCCAGTTTCATCTCGGCCTGGACATCGCAACATTGGCTGAGAAGCTGGCAGCCGAGCAGCCGGGCTACCTGCTGACCCACCCGAGCGTAGTTGGCGGTCTCGCGCTCCACTGCCTTGCGAACGGCCTGCAGATTCCCGGTCTTGTCGGGGTTCGCACCCTGGGCGAGAGTTCCTCGCCGGACTTGCGCAGCCTATGCCGTGCGGCATGGGGCGTTCCGCTGGTCGACATGTACACCTGCCAGGAGGCCGGCTATCTGGCGCTGCAATGCCCGGAACACGAGCACTTGCACGTGCAGTCCGAGAACGTCCTGCTCGAGGTCGTAGACGACAGCGGTCGGCCTTGCGCGCCCGGGGAGGTCGGCCGGGTCTTGATCACCAGCCTGGCCAATTTCGCCACACCGCTTATCCGGTACGAACTAGGTGACTACGCCGAGCTTGGCGAACCCTGCGCCTGTGGGCGTGGACTGCCTGTCGTGCGCCAAGTGATGGGCCGCTTCAGGAATCTGCTCACGCTGCCCGACGGCAGGCACCGCTGGCCCGTGCTGGGCAACGAAGGCCGCCTGCGCGAGATCGCGCCAATCCAGTACATGCAGATGGTGCAGACCGCGCCGGACTCTATCACCGTGCGCCTGGTAATGGCGCGACCCCTGAAGGAACCGGAACTTCGCGAACTCACGGCCTATATCCAGGGGAATCTCGGGTATCCGTTTCATCTCGAGTTCGAATACGTCGATGACATACGCAATCCCGCCAACGGCAAGGTCGAGCAGTTCATTTCAAGGCTCGAACCCGTAGCCCGATGACCGCACGTACAACCATGCCGTCGCCGGATGCCCGTCGTCCCACCGCTGGCAGCCACTGGCGATCCTACGCGGCCTACTGGCGACTGCTGGGCTCGCCCTTGCGACCCGGCGCGGAGGACGTCCGCCTCTATCGCGAGTTGCTTGCGGAGCACTTTCGTCCTGTCCATTGCGAACGCAGCCGGGTACTGATGCTGGGCGTGACACCGGAACTCGCCGGGCTCGATTGGCCAGGCGATGTGGAAGTCGTGGCAACGGAGCGCGTAGCCTCCACGATCGCCGCGCTCTGGCCAGGGAACACTGCGCACAAGCACGCAATCTGCACAGACTGGCTGCGCCTGCCCTTCGCCGACGGCCGGTTCGACCTCGTCATCGGCGACGGCTGCCTTGTCGCCATCGGCGCGCGCGGCGCGCAGGGCGAGTTGATAGGCGCCGCCGGGCGCGCACTTCGTCGCGGCGGCTTCATGTGCCTGCGCCTGTTTTGCCGGCCGGAACCCAGCGAGACCGTCGACGCGGTCCTTGACTCGCTGCAGCGAGGCGACATCGGGAGCTTTCATGCGTTCAAGTGGCGCCTGGCCATGGCACTGCAGGGTAGAGGCGAGGACGTCGCCGTCGCCGACATCTGGCGGGTCTGGCATGCGGCGGAAATCGACCGCGACGAGCTTGCGCAAGGGCGGGGCTGGCATCGCGCCGTGATCGACACCATCGACGCCTACCGAGACTCACCGATGCGGTATCGCTTTGCCGGGTACGATTCCTTGGTTAGCGAGTTCGAAGCAGCGGGATTCCACTTGCTTGCCGTGCGCCAAGGCAACTACGAACTGTCGGAACGCTGCCCGATCGTCATGTTGCGCCGTGGTGATGAAGCGATAGCGGTGCCGAGTGGAGCGATGCACCCATGACTCGTAGTGCAGGCGACGGGCGCGTTCACGGTTGGTTCGTTTCCTCGCTGCCGGGAATGACCTGGCCCGCCATTCCCAGCGCCCAGGGCGCACTGCTTGGGATGTTGCTGCGCCAGTTCGCGGAGTCGCAGTGGCTAGGAGCCGAAGAGATCGAGGCACGTCAGCTCGCACAGCTTCGCCTGCTCCTTGCCCATGCCAAGCGTCACTCGCGCTTTTTCGCCGAACGACTGCGTAACCTGGATACGGACCGACCCATGTCGCTGCACGAGTGCCTTGCCGGCCTGCCCATCATGCACCGTCAGGACCTCCAGAACCGTCGTCGTGAAATCGACTGTGCGTGGTATCCGAGCGAGCACGGCGGAGCCACCGTTGGAAAGAGCACAGGTTCCACAGGAGAACCCGTCGCGGTTCGACGTACGGCGCTCAACAACCTTATCTGGATGGCTATGACGCTGCGCGAGCACTTGTGGCAAGGGCGCGATTTCGGCGCGTCGCTGGCTGTGATCCGCGCCAATTCGGATGGCGACAAAGGGCATGACGAGGGTATCGTTCGCACCGACTGGGGACCGCCGGTCAACGAATTGCTCGTTTCCGGACCGTCCTACGGATTGAGCCTGCAGACCGACATCGGCCGTCAGGTGGCGTGGCTACGCGATATCGGGCCGGATTATCTGCTCACGTATCCGAGCAATCTCGCCGCGCTGCTCGACGAAGCCGAGGCCGACCCGCTGCATCGCGCCGGGCTCGGGCATGTACGCCAGGTACGAACGATAGGTGAAACACTTTCCGATGCGCTTCGACAGCGCTGCCGTGACCTGCTGCATGCCGAGATTGCGGACACCTACAGCACCCAGGAGGTCGGAGTGCTCGCCGCGGAATGCCCTATGGGCGGTGGATATCACGTCATGGCCGAGGGCGTCATTATCGAGATTCTCGATGACGACGACCGGCCCTGTGCGCCGGGTACGGCGGGCCGGGTTGTCGCCACCGACTTGCACAACTTCGCGACGCCGTTGATACGCTACGACCTGCGCGACATCGCGGAGAAGGGTAGCCCTTGTCAATGCGGCCGGGGATTGCCGCGTCTGACACGCATCCTCGGACGCCAGCGCAATCTGGTGCATCTGCCGGATGGTCGCCGCTACTGGCCTCTCACGGGCGCATACGGCTATCGGGATATTGCCCCGGTGCGGCAGTATCAAGTCATACAGCGCAGCCTTGAGCGCGTAACCTTGAGGCTGGCCGCGGAGCGAAGCCTGACTCCGGGGGAAGAGGCCGCCCTAGCCAAATTGCTCGGGAGCTTCCTCGGCCATCCATTTGCCGTGGACTTCGAGTATTTCCCCGATGGCATTCCACGCGGCCGCGGGGGAAAATTCGAAGACTTCATTTGCGAGCTGCCGGCGAATACGACAGCGTGAATCCCGCACCCGCCCCCAGCACCCGAGGAATGGCCCCTACGGCAAGCCAATGTGTTGCAGGATCATCTCCACGCAGGCATCGGCGGAATAGTGCTGAGTATCCACCACGACTTCCGCCCGTTCCGGGGCTTCATAGGCACTGTCGATCCCGGTGAAGTCCTTCAACTCGCCGCGTCGTGCCTTGGCATAAAGCCCCTTGGGGTCGCGTCGCTCGCATTCCTCCAGCGGTGCATCGACAAAGACCTCGACGAATTCACCCGGGGCGAAAAGGCTGCGCGCCATGCGCCGCTCGGCGCGGAAGGGCGAGATGAACGAGACGATCACGATCAATCCCGCATCCGCCATGAGGCGCGCCACCTCGGCGACACGCCGTATGTTCTCCACGCGGTCGGCCTCGCTGAAGCCGAGGTCGCGATTCAGCCCAAGGCGGACGTTGTCGCCATCGAGGAGGTAGGTGTGCCTTCCGGCGGCGTGCAAACGGCTGTCGAGAAGGTTGGCCAAGGTCGATTTGCCTGCGCCGGAAAGGCCGGTAAACCAGACACACAGCGGCGGATGGCCCTTCAGGGCAATGCGCTGCGCCTTGCCCACCTGCAGGTCCTGGCGAAAGCGATTCGCGTCGCCGGCTGGTGCCCGGCTCACGCAGCAACTCCAAGCAAGGGCTTCACGCCGAAAATTCGGGGCAGGCAGTCATGGTGCAATTCTGCCATGGCTTGCGGAGCCCGCCGTGGCACAATGCCGCGTCCCTCTGGCCAACACGCCCTTGATGCCATGTCACTGGTTCTCGACGCGCTCGATCGGGTCCTGGCGGAACCGCAGACCGCGCAGCGCTGGCACCGCCTCATGGCGTTCCGGGAGGCTTCCAGCGACGTCGGCGCGCGCCAGGCCGCGCTGGATCGGCTGAAGACTGCCGAGTTTGCGGATCCGCGCACCGAAATCCTGCGCCTCACCTTCCTCGCTCGCGCGACGGGTGACGACGAATTCGAAGTTCGCGCTGCGCAGCGGACGCTGGAAATCCTTCCCGCGGATCCCGACAGGCTGGCTGCCAGCCTTGCCTTTCGCTGGCTGAGCGCACTTCAGGATCTCGATGGTCGCGAGGCCTTCGTTGCAGCCCTGGTGTCGGGCATGGCCCCTGAACTGGCGGCACGCCTGGCACGTCTCGCAACGGACCTTCCGCCTGTGCTCTTGCCACGGGCCACACGGGATGTGCAGCGCGTGGCCGTGGTGACACCCTACATCGGGCATCGCGTCCACACGCCGAGCGCAATGGCTGTCGAGCAATGCCGCGTCCTGGCGCGCAGCGGCCTTCAGGTCCGCGTGTTCTCCGCCCAGGAACTGGTTCCGCCCGATGCGGGCCTGTTTCGCGGCGACGGACGCGACCTGAAGCTGCCGCCGCTGGACGCCCGCAGCTGGTCGGGATTGCTGCCGGCGGGAGTAAACATGACCATCGCCGATGTTCGCTACGGACTCGCCGGGCGCTGGAAGAACCTGCTGGCGACGATTGCGGAATTCGACCCCGAGGCGGTCTTGCTCGTCGGCCTCTATTCGCCCTTCGCCGCCGCCCTGCATGCCGTGCGTCCCGCCGTGGGCATCAGTGTCAACTCCGTGCCTCCGCTGGCACCGCTCGACGTTTGGCTGGCCGCTCCCAACGAGACGGCCGAGCAGGACCCCTGGCGCGGACGCTTCGCGCCGACACGTTGCATCGAGCACCCCTATCGGATCCGGCGGCGCCAAGACATCGAACCGCTGTCACGCGCGCAACTCGACATCGCCGACGATGCGGTGGTCTGGGTCACGGCGGGATTTCGGCTCGAACACGAGATCCGCGGCGAATGGGCACGTAGGGTCGCGGACTTGGTCGCACGCCGGCCTGAAGTGGTCTGGTTGATCGTCGGCGGCGAGGGCACGATGCCTGCCGCACTGTCCGCATCACCCGGAGGACGGATCAGGGCGCTGCCGACGCGCGACGACCTTCCCGCGGTGTTGCGCTGCTCGGACATCTACGTCAATCCGCCACGCATGGGCGGCGGATTCAGCGTGGCGGAAGCCATGGGCGAAGGTCTCGCCGTGGCGACCCTGAGCGGCTCGGATGGTGGCGACAAGGTTGGCGCGCTTGCCTTTCCGGACCTCGACGGCTACCTGCGCGGACTCGAGGCGTTGACGGCAAGCGCCGAGGCAAGGCGGTCCATGGGGACCTCGCTGCAGCAGCGGTTCGCGGAACGCTTCGACCTGGATAACTCCGGCCCCGCGCTGCTGGCTGCATTCCGGGAAGCGGCGCAACTCGCGCAGGAGCGGTTCAACCGCCCTTCCTGAAACGCGCCGGAATGCCGAGTACGACACCTCCCGCCTCCACGTCGGAATGAGCGACCGCACCGGCGCCGATGCTCGCTCCGTCACCAATCACGAGACGCTCGATCAAGGTGGCGCCGATGGCCACCGTTACGCCACGGCCGATGCGCGACAGGCCGCCTACGTTGGCACCGGGCTGGATGCGCGAGAACTCGCCGATTGTGGTGTCGTGGCCTATCGTGACCCCGCGATTGACGAAGACGTGGTCGGCAAGCTCGGCTCCGGGACCAACCACGCTGTTGGCGCCGACGAAGACGCCCTGCCCCAGCCGGGCCAGCGGAGAAACGTAGGCCGTGGGGTGGATCAGCGTGTGGAAGCGCATGGCGAAGCGCCGCACCAGTTCCTGCGCCAGCACGGCCCGCGTGGGTGTTGTCGGCCCCAGCAGGTAAATTTCGTCGTTTGCGGGGAGGAATTCGTCGAGCGGCTGCACGATCGGGGGGGCGCACAGATCGCCCAGTGAAGCCATGCGCGTAGCCAGCGGAATGTCGCGCTCGCCAGCGGACTCCGGCAGATGCAGCACGACCTTGGCCGGGGCGATTCCGTTGGCGAGTGCGCAATCGAACAGGTCAGAGACGATGTTGCTGGCGCCGAAGATCACCAGCCTGGGTACCGCGGCAACCGTCATGGCAGTGCCCTCGCTTCAGACACCGTTGGCGCGGAACCAGGCCAGCAGCCGCTTCCAGCCATCCTCGGCCGCGTCCTTGCGGAACGTCGGCCGGTAGTCTGCATGGAAGGCATGCGGCGCACCCTCATAGACGTGTATCTGCGATTTGCTCCCCGCCTTGGTCAGCTCGGAGCGCATGGCGTCCACATCGTCCATCGGGATGCCCTGATCCGCGCTGCCGTAGAGCCCGAGCACGGGTGCCTTGATTTGAGCGGCGAGGTCGAGCGGAAACTTCGGGGTGCGATCCGTCGCCGCCCCGTCGAGCACGCCGTACCAAGCCACACCCGCTTTCAGGGCAGGATTGTGCGCCGCGTAGAGCCAGGTCTGTCGGCCGCCCCAGCAGAAGCCAGTAATGGCCAGGCGCGCCGCATCGCCGCCGTTCTTTGCCGCCCAGGCCACGCAGGCGTCGAGGTCCTTCGCCACCCCCGCGTCCGGCACCTTGGCGACTACTGCCGCATAAAGATCGGCCACGCTGTCGTACGCGCGCGGATCGCCATAGCGCGCAAAGAGCTCGGGCGCGATCGCGAGATATCCCTCCTTTGCCAGGCGGCGGCAGACGTCGGCAATGTATTCATGGACCCCGAAGATCTCGGACACGACGAGCACGACCGGCAGTCCGGTCTTGCCGGCGGGCGCGGCGCGATAAGCAGGCATCTGGCCATCGGACACGGGGACTCTCACCTCGCCTGCCACCAGGCCCTCGCTACTGGTCTTGATCGGACTCTGCGCGGCGGTCGGTCGCACGGCGAGCGCAAAACCGGCGCCCAGTGCCGTGACGATGAAGCCGCGGCGGTCGAGCGGGACCGCTGGCGTCAGGCTGTCGACCGCACTCCGGGCGTCGGCGTCGCAGGGTGATTCGGCGGGGGATTTCATCGGGCTCTCCTACTACGGGGTCGGCGCCATAAAATACCGCGACACGCCGGCCTTTTCAACGAGGAGATCATGAGCACCGCACCCATCAGCCGCTACCCCGTTCCCAAGCTTGAGGAGCTGCCGGAAGACATCCGCACACGCATCCTCGACGTCCAGGAAAAGTCGGGGTTCGTCCCCAACGTGTTTCTCGCACTGGCCCACAGGCCGGCGGAATGGCGCGCCTTCTTCGCCTTCCACGATGCCCTGATGGAAAAGGAAAGCGGTCTGACCAAGGCTGAACGCGAAATGATCGTCGTCGCCACTTCGAATGCCAACGGCTGCCAGTACTGCGTGGTGGCCCACGGCGCCATCCTGCGCATCCGCGCCAAGAATCCGCTGGTGGCCGACCAGGTTGCCATCAATCACCGCAAGGCCGACATTACGCCGCGCCAGCGCGCGATGCTGGATTTCGCCATGAAAGTCGCGCTCGACTCGGCATGCATCGGCGACGAGGACTTCGTGACCCTGCGCGGGCACGGCTTTTCCGACGAGGACATCTGGGATATCGGTGCGGTGGCTGCCTTCTTCGCGCTGTCCAACCGCATGGCGAACATGGCGGGAATGCGCCCGAACGACGAGTTCTACCTGATGGGGCGGGTACCGAAGCAGAAGTAGCAACGCCGCCCAATGGGCGGCGTTGGATGGGTGCTGGAGGTGTTGGGGGTACTGCGTCCGCTGCCCG
>CAYTFA010000039.1:0-9967 GCA_964436755.1 uncultured Rhodocyclaceae bacterium
CCTTCTGGATGACGCGGCGGACCTTGGCGATCTCTTCCATCAGGTGCAACTGGGTGGGAAGCCTTCCAGCCGTGTCAGCCAGCACCACGTCCGCACCTCGCGCCTTTGCCGCGGCAATGGCGTCGAAAACGACGGCACCGGGGTCGCCGGATTCCTGGGCGATGACCGTGACCTTGTTCCGTTCCCCCCACGCCGCCAGTTGCTCGCGCGCGGCCGCACGAAAGGTGTCGCCTGCCGCCAGCAGGACTTCCTTGCCCTGCGCCTGGAAGTGCTTGGCGAGCTTGCCTATCGAGGTGGTCTTGCCGGCGCCATTGACGCCCGCGATCATGATCACGAAGGGATGGTGCCCTTCGATCTGCAGCGGCTGTTCGAGCGGCGCGAGGAGGGCTTCGAGGCTGCGTGCCAGGGTCTCGCGCAGTTGCGCCGGCGACTCGAGCCCGTCGCGCTTGACCGCTGCCTTCAGTTCCGCAAGCAGCCACTGGGTCGCTTCCACGCCACAGTCGGCCATCAGCAGCGTCGTTTCCAGTTCCTCAAGCAGTTCGTCGTCGATACGGCCGCGCGCGAAAAGCTCGGACAGCGGCGTGTTGAGCGTGGCCCGGGTGCGCGACAGCCCGGCCCGCAGGCGCTCGCGCCACGAGGCACGCGGCACCGCTGCGGCGGCGGCCGGCGGCTCGTCTTTCTTGAGGAAACCAAACATGCGCGCAGCGGTCAGAGAGGGTCGTGGAGCGCCCTGCGACGGCATCCGGCAACTGCGGTACTTCCCCGGAAGCCGCGCTAATATTGGCGGCTCGCGAATTATATCGGAACCCCTCATGCCATCCCGGAGATACATGAATTCCATCCTGCTGCTGGCCGGTGCCGCCGCCCTGGTTGCCGCTGCGCCGGCGGCGCTCGCCAATCCGTTCGAAACGACACTTGCCAACGGCCTGCGTGTCATCGTCAAGGAGGACCATCGCGCGCCGACAGTGGTGCATATGGTCTGGTATCGCGCCGGAAGCATCGACGAAAAGGATGGTTGGTCGGGTGTCGCGCATGCCCTCGAGCACCTGATGTTCAAGGGCACGAAGAACCTGCGCTCGGGCGAGTTCAACAAGCGCGTGGCGGAGGCCGGCGGCCGCGACAACGCGTTCACCAGCCACGACTACACGGCCTACTTTCAGATCGTGCCGAAGGGTGCGCTGCCCGAGATGATGAAGCTCGAAGCCGACCGCATGGGGAACCTCGTACTCGACGCCAAGGAGTTTGCGTCCGAGATCAAGGTGGTCATGGAAGAGCGGCGCCTGCGTACCGATGACAATCCACAGGCTCTGGTCCATGAGGCGCTCAGTTCCGCCATGTACCAGGCGCACCCCTATCGCCGGCCGGTGATCGGCTGGATGGACGATCTCGAGCACATGACGGTGCAGGATGCGCGCGACTGGTACCGCCAGTGGTACGCGCCGAACAACGCGTATGTGGTCGTCGTCGGCGACGTCGATCATCGCGAGGTTTTTCGCCTTGCGCAAAAGCTTTATGGTGCGCAACGGCCCCATGCCCTCCCGGAGCGCAAGCCGCAGAACGAACCCGAGCAGGCAGGAATCCGGCGGGTCAGCGTCAAGGCGCCGGCAAAGCTGCCCTACCTGGCGATGTCCTGGAAGGCGCCGAAGCTGCGTGACGTGCGCAACGACCGCGAGCCTTACGCGCTTGAAGTGTTGGCTTCCGTGCTGGACGGGCACGACGCCTCGCGCTTTGCGCGCAACCTCGTGCGCGGCAGCCGCATTGCCCAGTCGGCCGGCGCCGGCTACGATGCCACGCTGCGCGGCGAAGCCAGCTTCACGCTCGATGGCCAGCCGGCGGAAGGGCGCAGCGTGGCCGACCTGGAAGCGGCGCTGCGCGCGGAAATTCGCCGGATCCAGGACGAGGGGGTTTCGGCCGAGGAACTGGCGCGAGTCAAGACCCAGACGGTTGCGGCCCAGACCTACAAGCGTGATTCCCTGATGGCGCAGGCGATGGAAATCGGCGGCATCGAAGCTGCCGGCTACAACTGGCGCGACATCGACACCCTGCTCGAAAAGATTCGCAGCGTCACGGCCGAGGAGGTCCAGGCCGTGGCGAGGAAGTACTTCAAGGACGACACGCTGACCGTTGCCGTGCTTGATCCGCAACCCCCCGAGCAAAGCAAACCCAAAAGGCCCGTCGGGCCGGTGAGGCACTGATGCGTATCCTGCCGCTCCTCTTCATTGCGCTTCTGGCGTCAGCGCGTGTGCACGCCGGCGTCGTCATCCAGCACTGGATCGCGCCATCGGGCGCCAAGGTGTATTTCGTCGAAACCCGCGTCGTCCCCATCCTCGACGTGCAGATCGACTTCCCCGCCGGTGGCGCCTATGTTCCCCAAGCCAAGTCCGGCCTTGCCGGCCTGACGCGGGGCCTGCTCGACACCGGCACGACCGACATGGACGAGGAGGCGATTTCCGCACGCCTGGTTGACGTCGGCGCCCGGCTTGGCGGTGGCGTCGACAGCGACCGCGCCAGTGTCAGCTTGCGCACCCTTTCTTCTGCTGCCGAGCGCAATGCGGCGCTCGATCTGATGCGCTCCGTGCTTTCGTCGCCGACATTTCCGAACCAGGCCCTGGAACGCGAGAAGACGCGCAGCATCGCGTCCATCCGCGAAGCGGAGACGCGACCCGATTCGATTGCCGCGAAGCGATTCGCGGCGGCCATCTACCCTGGTCATCCCTATGGCACGAGTCCCAGTCCGGAAAGCGTAGCCGCAATCGGGCGCGACGATGTCGTCGCCTTCTACCGCAGTCATTACGGTGCGGCGGGCGCGGTAGTGTCGATCATCGGCGACGTGTCGCGCGCCGAGGCCGAGGCCATTGCCCAACGATTGACCGAGGCGCTTCCTTCCGGGGGCGCGGTCGCGCCGCCCGCGCCGGTGGTCAAACCGGTGCGGCAGACGGTGAAGGTGGCACACCCCGCAAGCCAGAGCCACGTCCATATCGGCCTGCCGGCAATACGCCGTGATGACCCCGACTATTTCCCGCTGCTCGTAGGCAACTACAGCCTAGGCGGCGGCGGCTTCGTTTCGCGCCTGATGAAGGAGGTGCGCGAGAAGCGCGGTTACGCCTACAGCGTCTACTCCTACTTTGCCCCGCGCAAGCTCGAGGGCCCGTTCGAAATCGGCTTGCAGACCCGGCGCGAGCAGGTGGGCGACGCGCTCAAGGTGGTCGCCGAAGTGCTCGACGGGTACATCGCCTCGGGGCCCACCGCCCAGGAGCTCGCTGCGGCGAAGAAGAACCTGATCGACGGCCTCGCCCTGCGCATGGACAGCAATGCCAAGCTGCTCGGCTACCTTTCGACGATAGGCTTCTACGGCCTGCCGCTGACCTACCTGGACGAGTTCCCCGCGCGCGTGCGCACCGTCACGGCGGAGCAGGTGCGAGCCGCCTTCGCGCGCCACGTCAAGGCCGAGAACCTGGTCACCCTGATCGTCGCCGCAGATTGAGCCGGCTTCGCATCACCGGGGGGGAATGGCGCAGCCGGCGCGTGCAGGTCGTCGATGCTCCCGGGTTGCGGCCGACGCCGGACAGCGTGCGCGAAACGCTCTTCAACTGGCTGGGGCAGGACTTGCGGGGGCTTGCCTGCCTCGACCTGTTTGCCGGCAGCGGAATCCTGGGTTTCGAGGCCGCCTCGCGCGGCGCCGACCAGGTGACCCTGGTCGAGAGTTCCCGCCCGGTATTCGCCGCCCTCCGCCGCAATGCGGAAGCCTTTGCCTGTCCGCGCCTGCAACTGTTTTGCTGCGATGCGCTAAAATTCGCCCCCCCGTCCGCAAGGCTATTCGATCTCGTTTTTCTTGATCCGCCTTATGGCCAGGGATGGCTGGCGCGGGTAGAGTCCCGCCTGGCCCTGATTGCGGCTCCCGGCGCGCGCTTGTACGTCGAGGCGGAAGCCGCACTGGAGCGACTCGGTCCCTGGGTCGTGACGCGGCAGGGCAAGGCGGGGCAGGTCTTCTTTCACTTGCTGGAGCGGGAATGAACAATTCCACTGCCGTTTATTCGGGAACCTTCGATCCGCTCACGCGCGGCCACGAGGATCTCGTCCGGCGCGCCTCGCGGCTGTTCCACAAGGTGATCATCGCCATCGCGGAAAGCCGCAAGAAGAATCCCCTGTTCGGCCTCGAGGAACGCGTGGAAATCGCGCGCCGCGTTCTTGCGGACGTGCCCAACGTCGAGGTGCAGGGTTTCGATTGCCTGCTCATGGACTTCATGCGCCAGCAGAAGGCCTCCATCATCCTGCGCGGGTTGCGCGCCGTGTCCGATTTTGAATACGAGTTCCAGATGGCCGGCATGAACCGCAGCCTCCATCCCGACGTCGAGACGGTATTCCTCACGCCGGACGAGAATTACATGTTCATTTCCGCCACCATGGTGCGCGAAATTGCCACCTTGGGCGGGGACGTTTCCAAATTCGTGCATCCGCTCGTCGCGGAACGACTCAAATCCAAACTCAACAACTGAGGATTCATCCATGGCCCTGATCATCACCGACGAATGCATCAATTGCGACGTGTGCGAGCCGGAGTGCCCGAACAACGCCATTTCGCAGGGTGACGAGATTTACATCATCGACCCGAACAAGTGCACCGAATGCGTCGGCCATTTCGACACCCCGCAATGTCGCGAAGTCTGTCCGGTCGACTGCATCCCCGCCGACCCGAACCACGTCGAAACCAAGGACCAGCTGATGGCGAAGTTCCTTCAGCTGACCGCGGCCAAGTAATCTGACCCTAGCGCTGGCAGCGCGCGCAATAGAAGGTGGCGCGCTGCCCCTGCCGTAGTTCGCGGATGGGGCGACCGCAGTTGCGGCAGGGCTCGCCCGTGCGCCCGTACACGAAATACTGTTGTTGGAAGTATCCGGCGCTGCCGTCGGATTGAATGAAGTCGCGCAGGCTGCTGCCGCCGGCGGCAATCGCCGCGGTCAGGGTCTGCTTGATGGCCGGAACCAGGCGCCCCAGTCGCAGCGGTGAAATCGAGCCTGCTGGGCGGCGCGGATCGATGCCGGCGCGGAACAGGCTCTCCGACGCGTAGATGTTGCCGATGCCGACGATGCGGTGGCTGTCCATCAACGTCGTCTTGATCGGTGCCACGAGGCCATCCAGCGCCTTTTCTAGCCAGTCGGCCGTAAAGGCCTCGTCGAGCGGTTCGATGCCGAGCGGTGCCAGCAGGGCGTGCTGCTGCGGATCACCGCTAAGCCACAGGACGGCGCCGAAGCGCCGCGGGTCCCGCAAGCGCAGCGCGACGGGCCCATCGCGCCCGGAAAACACCAGATCCAGATGGTCGTGCTTCGCCGCCGGCCTGTCGGCGGCAACCAGGCGCAGACTGCCCGACATGCCGAGGTGGATGAGCAGGTGGCCCGCGCCAAAATTGAGCAGCAGGTATTTGCCGCGCCGATGTACCCCTTCGAGCCGCCGATCCGCCAGCAGGCTCCCGAGTTTCGCGGGCAGCGAATAGCGCAGGGCCGGAATCCGCGCGTGGACGGCGGTGATGCGGCAGCCCGTCAGCGCGGGGGCGATGCCGCGGCGGGTGACTTCGACCTCGGGTAGCTCGGGCATGGGCGCTTGCGCGAAAGCAATGTTGAAACTGCTAACATCGTCCCATTGTAGTTGACCGCGGCCGGGCCCGGCCGGGCTCAGCCTGGATGACGCGCCATGAAACGCCCCCTCCTTGCCTTCGTGATCGGAATCGCCGTGGCGGCAAGCGTCCACGCGCAGATGCCCGCTGCAAGCGACGAAAGCCCCCGCGCCGACGAGCGCCTGCCCAAGCTGGAACTCACGGGACAGGTGCTCTACCAGTTCCTGCTTGCCGAGATCGCTGCCCAGCGAGGTCAGTTCGACATTGCCGCCGCCGCCTTCCTGGACCTCGCCAAGACCACGCGCGATCCACGTATCGTGCGGCGGGCCACGGAGATCGCGTTCCATGCGCGGCAGTACGATTCGGCCCTCGAAGCGGCGCGCCTGTGGATCGAACTCGATCCCGAGGCCCCTGCGGCGCGCCAAACGCTGGCGACGCTGTTGCTGGCCAGCGGCCGCATCGACGAGCTTGCGGAGCGCCTGGGTCGCGAACTTGCCGCAGATCCGCAGAAGGCGGGCGATGCGCTGATGCGCATGCTGCGGGCGTTTGCGCGGTATCCCGACAGGATTGCCGTGCAGAGGGTCTTTGACCAGGTAACGCAACCCTTCCTCGGCCTGCCCGAAGCGCGCTTTGTGCGGGCGCAGGCGGCGATCGGCGCCGGCAAGGGCGAGGCAGCGCGCCGGGAAATCGACCTGGCGCTGGAGTTGAAGCCTGCCTGGGAGCGCGCTGCCTTGTTCAAGGCCGAGCTCCTGCCGCGCGGGGCACCCCAGCTCGACTATCTTGAGGGCTGGCTCGCCGCCCACCCGGATGCGCAGGACGTGCGCCTGGGCTATGCCCGTGCCCTGGTCGGCGAAAAGCGTTACGAGCCGGCGCGCGCGGAGTTCCGCCGCCTTCTGGGAAACAATCCGGACAATCCGGACATGCTCTATGCCGTGGGGATCCTCTCGCTGCAGGCCAACGATACGGCCGAGGCCGAGCGGCACCTGCGGCGCTTCGTCGAGTTCGGCCGCGGCGAAGTGAATACCGCACGCTTCTACCTCGGCCAGATCGCCGAACAGGCCGGCCGCCCGGAAGAGGCGATCAACTGGTACGACCAAGTCGGCGCTGGCGAGCATGTCACGCCGGCGCGCGTGCGCGCCGCCCAGATCCTGTTTCGCCAGAACAAGCCGGAGGAAGGGCAGGAGCGGCTTGCCGCGGCGCGCTCCCTGGCTCCCGACGATGCCCGCCTGCTGATCGCCGAGGCGCAGTTGCTGCGCGACGCGGGGCGGCACGCCGATTCCTATGCCCTGCTGGCGGCTGCGCTGCAAGCGCAACCGGACGAGCCGGATCTCCTTTACGAATCCGCCCTTTCGGCGGAGCGCCTCGGTCGCATGGACGTGCTCGAAGGCAACCTGCGCCGCCTCATGGAAATCCGGCCCAATTCGGCCCCGGCCTACAACGCCCTTGGATTTTCGCTGGCAGACCGGAACGTGCGCCTCGAGGAAGCGGCACAGTTGATCGAACGTGCGCTCGCGCTGGCGCCCGACGACCCGTTCATTCTCGACAGCAAGGGCTGGCTGCTGTTTCGCCAGGGGCGGTATGCAGATGCCCTGGCCGCGCTGCAGCGGGCCTTCGGCAAGCGTCCCGACCCCGAGATCGCCGCACATATCGGCGAAGTGCTCTGGGCGCTCGGCCGTCCCGCGGAGGCCAAGGCGGTATGGGCGCAGGCTGCCAAGGCGCACCCGAACAACGAGGTGCTGGCGGCCACGATCAAGCGATTCACGCCTTGATGCGCCGCGCTCTTGGCATCTGCGCCGTGCTCTGCCTGGCGGCGTGCGCGACGCTCGAGATCGAGCCCGGCGCCGGCGCATCCGCCGGCCCGGCGCTCGAGCGCTTTGCCGCCGAGGGCCGTATCGCCCTGCGCGTCGGCGAGCGCAGCGACCATCTGCGCTTTCGCTGGGAGCGTTCGGCGCGCGGCGATCGGGTACTGTTGATGACGCCGCTCGGGCAGGGCATGGCTGAACTCCAGCGCGACGGGGCGGGTGCCCGCCTGCTGCGGCCCAACGAGCCGGTCCTCGAGGCGCCGGGCCTGCCGCAGCTCGCACAGCAACTGTTTTCCGCGCCGCTTCCGCTCGATGCCCTGGGCGACTGGCTGCGCGGGGCACGCAGCACTGCCGAGGCCGAAGGCTGGCAGGTGGTGGCCAGTCGCACCGCGCCCCACAAGGATCGCCGATTGCCGAGTTCCGTCGAGGTTCGCCGCGGTGAAGTCGACCTGCGTCTCGTCATCGACGACTGGGACATAGCCGAATAGGGCGGGGCCGATGAACGATTGGGATCGCGAATGGCCCGCCCCTGCCAAGTTGAACCTGTTCCTGCACGTGGTCGGTCGCCGCAGCGACGGCTATCACCTGCTGCAGACTGTGTTCCGCTTCCTCGACCACGGCGACACGCTGCGCTGCGAACGGCGCACCGATGGTCGCATTGTCCGCGCCGAGCCTCTGCCCGGCGTTGCCCCGGCCAGCGACCTGGTGGTCCGCGCCGCGGAAGCGCTGCGCGACGCAACGGGCGCATCGGCGGGAATCACGCTGCACCTGGACAAGCGCCTGCCGATGGGCGGCGGCCTCGGCGGCGGCAGCTCGGACGCGGCGACCACGCTCATCGCGCTCAACCACTTGTGGCACACGGGTCTCGACTCGTCCCGGCTGCAGGCAATCGGTTTGCGCCTGGGCGCCGATGTCCCCATCTTCATCCACGGCCGCTCGGCCTTTGCCGAGGGCGTCGGCGAGCGCTTTAGCGAGGTGCTCCTGCCGCCGGCGTGGTACCTGGTGCTGGTGCCTGCAGTATCGGTACCGACGCCCGAGATTTTCCGGTCGCCGCTCCTGCGCCGGGACACTCCGGCCGTTTCCGCGCGCGACTGGCGTCCCGGCGAGGGCCGCAACGACCTCGAGCCGGTGGCCTGTTCGCTGTTCCCCGAAGTGGAGCGCCATCTGGCCTGGCTGCGCACCTATGGCAATGCCCGCATGAGCGGCTCCGGCGCGTGCTGCTTCGTCGACTTCGCCAGCGAGGCGCCGGCCCGCGCCGCGCTGGCGGCCCTGCCGGCCGGCATGCGTGGTTTCGTTGCCCGCGGAATCGACCGCCACCCCCTCGCAGGGATTTGACAGCAAGGGGGAAAACCCCGAAAATGCTGGGTTTTCGACCGCCGACTGGCGGGCCGTTGGGGAGTCGCCAAGTTGGTTAAGGCACCGGATTTTGATTCCGGCATGCGAAGGTTCGAATCCTTCCTCCCCAGCCAATCTTTCCTTACCCGCACGCTATGGCCTACGACAGCCTGATGGTGTTTACCGGCAACGCCAACCCGAAGTTGGCGTCCGACGTCGTCAAGCGCCTCAACATCTCGCTTGGCCGCGCCAATGTCGGCCGCTTCTCCGACGGAGAGGTGAGTTGCGAGATCCTCGAGCACGTGCGCGGTCACGACGTCTTTGTCCTGCAGTCGACCTGCGCGCCGACCAACGACAACCTGATGGAGCTGATGGTCATGGTCGATGCGCTCAAGCGCGCCTCGGCCGGCCGCATCACCGCCGCCATCCCGTATTTCGGCTACGCCCGCCAGGACCGCCGTTCGCGTTCCGCCCGCGTGGCGATCACGGCCAAAGTGGTCGCCAACATGCTGCAATCCGTGGGCGTGCAGCGCGTGCTGACCGTCGACCTGCACGCCGACCAGATCCAGGGTTTCTTCGACATCCCGGTAGACAACATCTACGCCGCGCCCATCCTGCTCGGCGACATCTGGAAGCAGCGCCACGACGATCTGCTGGTGGTGTCGCCCGACGTCGGTGGCGTTGTCCGCGCCCGTGCGCTGGCCAAGCGCCTCGAGTCGGACCTGGCGATCATCGACAAGCGGCGCCCGAAGGCCAACGTCTCCGAGGTCATGAACATCATCGGCGAAGTCGACGGCCGCACCTGCGTCATCATGGACGACATGGTCGACACCGCCGGTACCCTGTGCAAGGCGGCGCAGGCCCTCAAGGAACACGGCGCCAAGCGCGTGCTGGCCTACTGTACACACCCGGTGCTGTCCGGCAGCGCGATATCGCGCATTGCCGAGTCGGAACTGGACGAGCTGGTCGTCACCGACACCATCCCCCTTTCGGAGGAGGCGAGCGCCAGTCCGCGCATCCGCCAGATTTCGATCGCCGGGCTGATGGCGGAGACCATGCTGCGCATCAGCAACGAGGCTTCGGTGTCCTCGTTGTTCATGGATTAGTTTTTCCCTCCCGGTCTGGTCGCGGACCGGGTGTTCAACCGCAGTACTTTTGGAGCAAACCATGCAACTCGAATTCAACGCCAAGAAGCGCGATGGACAGGGCACCGGAGCGAGC
>CAYTFA010000040.1:0-9926 GCA_964436755.1 uncultured Rhodocyclaceae bacterium
GAAGACGATGTTGCCGGTCACCTTGGACTGGATCAGCGACGACGACGAATTGGCAAAGGCGTTCTGCAGCACGGACATGATCACCAGGCCGGGGATCAGGAAAGCCGTGTAGGCGACCCCATGCACCTTGACGTGGTCCTCGAGCACATGGGAGAAGATCAGGAGGTAGAGCAGGGCCGTGAGCACCGGCGCGGCGACCGTCTGCGCCGCGACCTTCCAGAAGCGCAGCACTTCCTTGTAGAGCAGAGTAGCGAAGCCGCGGCGCATCACCGCTCTGCCCCCTGCATGACGCGGACGAACACCTCCTCCAGGTCCGGCTTGCCGATCTCGAGGTCGGCCACGCGGCAGCCGGCGCTGCGCAGGCGCGCTAGGATGGCTTCAATCTGGTCGGCACCGTCGAAGGGCACCGACCACCAGCCGCCGCTTTCCGTGGCGCCCGGCAGCACCCCCGGCGACGGGGCGCCGTCGAAGCGCAGGCGCAAGCTGTGCGCTGAAAAGCGGCGCAGCAGGTTGGCCGTGGTGTCGAGCGCGACGATGCGTCCGGCCTTTAGCATCGCGATGCGGGTGCACAGGTTCTCCGCTTCCTCGAGGTAGTGCGTGGTGAGGACAATGGTGTGGCCGGCTTCGTTGAGGCGACGGATGAACTGCCACAGGGTCTGCCGCAACTCGACGTCGACGCCGGCGGTCGGCTCGTCGAGCACGATCACCGGCGGCCTGTGGACCAGGGCCTGGGCGACCAGGACCCGCCGCTTCATGCCGCCCGAGAGCATGCGCATGTTGGCGTCCGCCTTCGACGTCAGGCCGAGGTTGTCGAGGATCTCGTCGATCCACGCATCGTTGTCGCCGATGCCGAAATAGCCGGACTGGATGCGCAGCGACTCGCGCACCGTGAAGAAGGGATCGAACACCAGCTCTTGCGGCACCACGCCGAGGTGCCGCCGCGCGGTGCGATAGTCCGCCTGCACGTCGTGCCCCATGACGCTGAGGGTTCCGGCGTCGGGCCGGACGAGCCCGGCGAGCGCCGAGATCAGCGTTGTCTTGCCGGCGCCGTTGGGACCGAGCAGGCCGAAGAACTCGCCAGGCGCAACCTCGAGGTCGACGCAATCGAGCGCCTGGGTCGAACCAAAGCGCTTGGAGACCTGCCTGGCACGGATGGCGGCGGACGTCACGGCAAGCTCGAACCGGCGCCGGTCAGGACGGCGGCAGGACGTCGGCGACGCCGTAAACGGCGGCGAGACTGAGCAGGTTCGGCGGCGGATTGACGATACGCAGGTTGCGGCCGGCCGTGCGCGCAGCGCGCATCCAGCCAAAGACGACGGCAAGGCAGGACGAATCCATCTCGGTAACGGCCGCGAGGTCGAAGTCGCAGGCGCTGGCGGCGATTGCCGCCTCTCCCTCGGCCAGCAGCCCTGCGGCGGCGGCCATGGTCATCGGTCCGGAGACCTCGGCGCGATCGTCCGTGACGCGGATCATTTCTTGGTAACGGTGGCCTCGCCGGACTTGTTCTTCGCCTGCAGCGTCTTGATCAGGCCGTCGATGCCGTTGTTGCGGACCTCGGATGCGAAGGAGTCGCGGTAGTTGGTGACCAGGCTGATGCCGCCGACCTCGATATCGAACACCTTCCAGCCGGTGGGCGACTTCTCGAGGAAATAGTCGAGCTCGATGTTCTTGCCGGCGCCGGACTGCTTGATTTCGGTACGCACGCGCACCTCGGTATCCGCCGGCTTGAGCGCGAACGGCTTGAAGTCGATGGTCTGGTTCTTGTACTCGGTCAGCGCCTTGGAGTAGGTGCGGACCAGCAGCATGCGGAACTCGTCGGTCAGCGTCTTCTGCTGCGCGGGATTGGCCTGACGCCAGTCCCGGGCCAGCGCCAGCTGCGTCATGCGGGCGAAATTGAAGTGGGGCAGGACCTTGGCCTCGACCAGATCGATCGCCTTCTTCGTATTGCCCGACTGGATGTCTTTGTCCTTGCGCACGATGTCGAGGACTTCGTTGGTGACGTTCTTGACGAGGACGTCGGGCGCGGCAATCTCCTGCGCCTGGGCGCCGAGGGAAATGGCAAGGCTGCCGAGCAATGCGAATAGGAATTTCATGGGGCTGTCCTGGGTACGGGTAGCCGGGCCCGGCGGGGCCCGGCGGAAGGGATCAGTGGCGGGCGGACTCGTCGCCGCGGGCAACGAGCAGGGGCTCGGCCGGAACCGCCTCGGCACGCGGCGCGGCGACATCGGCCTCAGCTGTCTGCGGGCGCTCGACCTGCTCGGCTTCCGCCGATGGCTCCTCGCGCGGCGGGTTGCCGTCGTGGATCAGGCTGCGGCGACGCTGCAGGTAGCCGTCGCGCACGTAGGCGTACTTGTCGAGCGCAGCCTCCTCCACCACCTTGTCGGCGGGAAGCAGGTTGGCGCGGTCGTTGATGGCGCGCAGCACGACAGCGAGATCGCGCGTGCGCTTGGGCCGGTGCTGATACACGGGATCGGCGGCGACGTCGAGCACGAGGCCGACGGTGTCGCGTACCGTGCGCGGGCCGAACAGCGGCACGACGACATAGGCGCCGGACCCGACGCCCCAGCGGCCGAAGGTCTGGCCGAAATCCTCTTCGTGCTTTTCGAGCCCGGCATCCGACGCCCAGTCGATGAGGCCGAGGATGCCCACGGTACTGTTGATCAGGACGCGGCCGAAGTCGCTCGCAGCCTGGGGCACCTTGCCCTGCAACAGGTTATTGACGCCGATGAAGACGTCCTCGATGTTGCTGAAGAAGTTCGTCACGCCGGTCTTCACCGGGCTCGGCAGCACCGCGTCGTAACCGGTGGCAACGGGCTTGATGATGGCGGTGTCGAGGCCTTCGTTGAAGGCGAACATCGCACGGTTGAACCCCTCGATCGGATCCTTGGGGTTTCCCGAGGTCGCGCAACCGGCGAGCAGGCCGGCAGCGGCCATCGTCAGGGCGAGCGTCTTGAGGCGGGCAGGCAGCGTCTTCTTCATTGTTGTTCCGGGCACCTGTGTCGAATACTCTCTGCGGTTGCTGCTGTCTCTTACTTCTTGCCGCCGTCCTCGGCAGCCTTGTTGAACATGAACTGGCTGATCAGTTTTTCGAGGACTACTGCCGACTGCGTCTTCTTGATCGAATCTCCCGGCTTGAGCATCGCGGTATCGCCGCCGACCTCGAAACCGATGTACTGCTCGCCGAGCAAGCCCGACGTGTTGATCGTGGCGAACGTGTCGCGCGGAAACTTGTAGCGCGCGTCGATGTTCATCGTGACGACGGCGACGTAATTGTCCGCATCGAAGCGAATCTCGCCGACGCGGCCCACGACGACGCCGGCACTCTTGATCGCGCCGCGCACCTTCAGGCCCCCGATGTTATCAAATTTGGCCTGGATTGCATAAGTATCCCCGCCGCTGGCCGCGGCCATATTGCCGACCTTGAGGGCCAAAAACAACAGCGCGCCGAGTCCGGCGGCAACGAAGAATCCGACCCAGAGGTCTAGCGTCGTACGGCTCATGTCAGGTCCCTGTGAACATGAAGGCGGTGAGGATGAAGTCGGCGGCCAGGATCGCCAGCGACGATGTTACAACGGTGCGCGTGGTGGCCCCGGAAACGCCCTCGGCCGTTGGCTCCGCATCGTAGCCTTCGAACACGGCTACCCAGCTGACGACCACCCCGAAAACGAAACTCTTGATCACCCCGTTGAGGATGTCCTCGCGGAAATCGACCGAAGCCTGCATCTGCGACCAGAACGAGCCTTCGTCGACGCCGATCAACTGCACCCCGACCAGGTAGCCGCCGAACACGCCCATCGCAGAAAACAGGGCCGCGAGCAGCGGCATGGACATCACGCCGCCCCAGAAGCGCGGCGCCACCACGCGCGCGATGGGGTCCACCGCCATCATCTCCATGGCGGAAAGCTGTTCGGTGGCCTTCATCATGCCGATCTCGGCGGTGATCGCCGAACCGGCGCGGCTGGCGAAGAGCAGGGCCGAAACCACCGGCCCCAGTTCGCGCACCAGCGAAAGCGACACGAGAATGCCCAGCGCCTCGGTCGAGCCGTAGCGCTGCAACGTCTCGTAGCCCTGCAGGGCGAGCACCATGCCGACGAACAGGCCGGAAACGAGGATGATGATCAGCGACAGGACGCCGGCGAAGTAGATCTCGCGGATGGTCAGGTTGATGCGCCGCAGCGAAGTGCCGGAATGCAGCATGACCGCGAGGAAGAAGCGGCTGGCGTAGCCCAGGCGCCAGACCCGGCTAGTGACGCGGCGACCGAGCCCGCGCACGCTTTCCAGGAGGGCGTCAAACACGGCGACGCACCGGCGGCGACATCAGCTGCTCGCCATAGGGCGGCGCCGGGTACTGGAACGGGACCGGGCCGTCCGCCTCGCCCCAGACGAATTGATGCACGTAGGGCACGGTCGAATTCTTCATTTCCTCGGCCGTCCCTTCGGCAACGATCTTGCCTTCGGAAACGAAATACACGTAATCGACGATCTTCAGGGATTCCTGGACGTCATGGGTGACGACGATGGAGCTGGCGCCCAGCGCGTCGTTCAGCTTGCGGATCAGCTCGCCGACGATGGACAGCGAGATCGGGTCGAGGCCGGCGAAGGGCTCGTCGTACATGATCAGCATCGGATCGAGCGCGATGGCACGCGCCAGCGCCACGCGCCGCGCCATGCCGCCGGACAGTTCCGCCGGCATGAGGCCGTGCGCGCCGCGCAGGCCGACGGCATGCAGCTTCATCAGCACCAGGTCGCGAATCAGCGACTCCGGAAGGTCGGTGTGCTCGCGCATCTGGAAGGCGATATTGTCGAACACCGACATGTCGGTGAACAGCGCGCCGAACTGGAACAGCATGCCCATGCGCCGGCGCAGGTTGTAGAGGCCTTCGCCGTCGAGCTCATGCACGACCTGGCCGCCTACCCTGACCGCGCCGGAGGTCGGCTTGAGCTGCCCGCCGATCAGCCGCAGCGTGGTCGTCTTGCCACAGCCCGAACTCCCCATCACCGCCACCACCTTGCCCCGCGGAATCGTCATGTTGATTCCGGTGAGGATCGGTCGGGAGTCGTAGGAGAAGTTGAGGTCGCGTATTTCGACGAGGGGTTCCTGGGTCATTTCGGCACCGGGAATCCCGGTTTTTTGCGCGGGCGCAATTCTAGCAGACCCGTCCCCGGCACCCCGTGTCCGGCAATCGGCGAACTGCGAGCAAGCGGCGAACTGCGAGGTAAACCGACTGTACCCCGGCCATTGCGGCATGGCGGGAATCGGCTAGCATGAACGGATTATGCAAAACTGCCTCCAACCTTGACCGCGGCACCCGGCAAGACCGATCTGCTGATCGTCGACGATGACCCGCTGATCGCCGATTCCCTGAGCTATTTCCTCGGCCGCGATTACGCCGTGCGGACCGCCGGCACCCGTGCCGAAGCCGTCGCCATGCTGCGCGACGACGGCTATCGCCCGGCGCTGGCGCTGATCGACCTCGGCCTGCCGCCGGTCCCGCATCGACCGGACGAAGGCTTCGCCCTGATCGCCGACATCCTCGCGCATGCGCCGGCGACACGGATCGTGGTGCTTTCCGGTCAGAGCGAGGAGCTCAACGCGCGGCATGCGCGCGCGCTGGGCGCGACGGAGTTCATGGCAAAGCCGGCGGATCCGGAAACCCTGCGCAAGCTCATTGCCCGCGTGTTGTCTTTTCGCGACACCGGCCCGGGCGAAGACGACGGGCTGGTCGGGCAAAGCGCGCCCATGGAAAAGCTGCGCGCCCAGCTCCGCCAGTTCGCCCGGTCGCCTTTTCCCGTGCTTATCGAAGGCGAGTCGGGCAGCGGCAAGGAACTTGCCGCTGCCGCGCTGCACCGGCTTTCCGAGCGTGCGCGACAACCTTACCTCGCGCTCAACTGCGCGGCGATTTCGCCCAATCTGGTCGAGGCGACGCTCTTCGGCCACGGCAAGGGCGCGTTTACGGGGGCCGCAGGAGCCCGCGCCGGCTACTTCGAGGATGCGTCGGACGGCACGCTGTTCCTCGACGAAATCGGCGAACTCCCGCTCGAACTCCAGCCCAAGCTGCTGCGCGTCCTGGAAAACGGCGAGTACCAGCGCATCGGCGAGACGCAGCCGCGCCGCTCCTCGGCACGCATACTTGCCGCCACCAACCGCGACCTGAAAAAGGAGGTGCGAGAGGGCCGTTTCCGCGCCGACCTCTATCACCGCCTCTCGGTATTCACCGTCGCCGTGCCGTCCCTGCGCGAGCTGGGCGAGGACAGGATTCGCCTGCTCGAGCATTTCCGCGACATCTACGCTGCACAGTCGGGCCAGGCACCGTTTCGCCTGTCATCCAGCGCTACCGAGCGCCTGGCCGCCTACCGGTTTCCCGGCAACGTGCGGGAGTTGCGCAACATTACGATCCGCCTGACGACGAAATACGCCGGTCGGGAGGTGGGCGCGGCGGAACTCGAGGCCGAGTTCGATCCTGGCGAATCGGCACGCACCCCCGGTGCCGGGCCGGACGTCGACCGGGCCGACCTGGTCGCGCTGGCGCGGCGCGACATCCAGAGCCGCGGCGACTTCGACCTCGATGCCATGCTGCACCGGTGGGAACAGGCGTATATCGATGCCGCGCAGCAGCTGGCCCACGGCAACATGAGCCAGGCCGCCCGCATGCTCGGCATCAATCGCACCACGCTTTACAATCGCATAGAAACCCTGGCGCGAGGCAAGCGCGCCACAACGCCATAGTCCGGCCAGACCCATGTACCTCGAACACTTCGGCCTGAACGAACCGCCCTTCCGCATCACGCCGCACACGGACTTCTTCTTCGATGGAGCCAACCGCGGTGCGACGCTGGATGCGCTGGTCTACGCCATCACCCACGACGAAGGCATCGTCAAGGTGAGCGGCGAGGTCGGCAGCGGCAAGACCATGCTCTGCCGCGTATTGATGGAGCGCCTGCCCGAGCATGTGACCATCATCTACCTGGCCAATCCTTCACTCTCGCGCGATGACATCCTCTACGCGATTGCCGACGAACTGAACCTCGACGTTCCCGAAAACGCCCGGTCCTCGGCAGTAATGCGCGCGTTGCAGGACCACCTTATCAAGTCCTTCGGCGAAGGGCGCCAGGTCGTCGTGCTGATCGACGAGGCCCACGCGATGCCGGTCGAGACGCTCGAGGAGATCCGCCTGCTGTCCAACCTCGAGGCCAACCGCAACAAGTTGCTTCAACTGGTGCTGTTCGGCCAGCCGGAGCTCAACGACATCCTCGCCCGGCCGGACATGCGCCAGCTCAAGGAGCGCATTACGCACAACTTCGGCCTTGCCCCGCTGGTAAGCGACGACATCGCCCACTACCTCGACTTCCGCATGCGCGCCGCCGGATATCGCGGTCCGAGCGTTTTCACGCCGGGGGCGATCAAGATGATTGCGCAGACGTCGCTCGGCCTGACGCGGCGCATCAATATCCTGGCCGACAAGGCCCTGCTGGCGGCGTTCTCCGCCGGCCACCACCACATCGCCCAGAAGGAAGTCCAGGCCGCCATCCGCGATTGCGAATTCAGCGACGCGACCTATGGAGGTCGCGGCCGCCAGTGGAGGCCTGCGCTGGGCGCAGGCATCGCCCTGGTCGCGTTGGCCTTGGGCGCGATTGCCTGGCTGCTGCAAAGCCGCGTCGAGCCGGCGCCTGCAGGTGCCCCGGAAAGCACACCACCGGCGGCAGTACCTCCAGCCACGGCGGGCACCAGCGCGGCCACAGCGGCAGCAACTCCATCCGCGAGCATCAAGAACGAAGCGCCACCGCAGCCGGCGACCGCCGTCGCACCCCAATCGGCAGCCGTACCGGAAGCCGCCGCAAAGGCCCAGCCGAGCGCATCACCCCCGGTGCCGGGAAAAGCCGAGCCCGGCAGGGACGCAGCGGTCGGCCGCCTGACGGCCGAGCGACTCGACGCGGGCCGGACCTGGTTGGCGCAGCAGGCGGATGACCGCTGGTTCGTCCAGGTCTTCGCCGCCGAGGCCGCCAATCACGCGGAAATCGAAGCGCTCCTGCGCCGCCTCGCAGCGGGGAAGACGGACATGACCCAAGTCCATGTTTATTATTCGGAACTCAGCGGCCGACCGCGTTACGGCGTGATTTACGGCGGCTACGCGTCAAACGCCGAGGCCACGGCGGCGATCCGCGGCCTGCCGGCGGTGATGCGTGCAAACAAGCCCTATCCGAGACAGGTCACGCGGCTGCGTTAGATTTTCGCCACACTTTTTGCCGGACCGGCATCTCGGCAATAAAATCATTGAGTTGGGCGACAAAACTCATGTGCTATGCTAAATTTGAAAACGTCCGCTTACATGGGACTGCATTGCGCATCTCGTTGGCATTTTGTCGATCTTGATCGGGGGAAAGGTTTGCGCCCACTTCTGACTCCGCAGTCGTCGCTAGCGCTCCTCCTAGGCAGCTTGGTCCTGGCGGCTTGCAGCAGCATCCAGCCGCCCTCACCGTCGGCGTCACACATCCGCGCCGATACGCCCGCGGCGACCCGCACCGACATTCCCGCGCCCGTGGCCAGCACGGTGACGCTGCCACGTCCCAAACCCGCGGCCAAGACCGAAACCTACTCCGTATCGGTGCGCAACATTCCGGTTCAGGACTTGCTCTTCGCCCTCGCCCGCGATGCCAAGATCAATGTCGATGTCCATCCCGGGATCAATGGCGTCGTCACGGTTAACGCGATCGACCAGACCCTGCAGCAGATACTGACCCGGATTGCGAAGCAGGTCGACATGCGCTGGGAACTCGAGGGGCCCAATCTCGTGGTCATGCCCGACTCGCCCTTCCTGCGCACCTACAAGGTCGATTACGTCAACATAGCCCGCGACCTGAGCGGAACGGTGTCCATCAACACCCAGATCGCCTCGACCAGCACCAGCGCCACGTCCGCATCGGCGGGCGGTGGTGGCGGCAATAACTCGAGCACGGCGGTAAAGAGCTCTGCCAAGAACGATTTCTGGCACTCGCTGGAAAAGAACCTGAAGGACATCCTGCACGAGACCGACAAGATTCTCCCCGAAGGGTCGAGCGAAACCGTGATCGAGCGCTCGGACCAGCAGGCGACCACCGGTACCGGAGCCCAGGGCGGTCAGGCCGCGTCGAGCCGAAGCACCGCAGGTGCCGCCGGCCTCGCCGGCAGTCCCAATCCGGCGAGCCTGCAGCAACAGGGCACGACCGTGGTCAAGCGCACCACGTTCCGCGAGGCCGCGTCCATCATCGTGAATCCGGAGGCCGGCGTGGTCGTGGCGCGCGCCACGGCACGCCAGCATGAGAAGGTCCAGGAATACCTGGACTTGGTGCTGAATGCGGCGCGCCGTCAGGTCGTGATCGAGGCCACCATCGCCGAAGTCAGCCTGAGTGACGCCTACCAGCAGGGCATCAACTGGCAGAGCCTGCGCAGCCTGCGACCGGGTACGCCGCAGGCCGGCTTCTCCGCGGCGCAGAATCCGACCGGACTGGTCGGCGGTACGGTTCCCGATCCCTTCTCGACGTCGGCCGGTTCGTTCACCACGCCGCCTGGAACGTTCGCCTTCCTGCTTAACTACATCGCACCCGGACTTGGTCTGTCATCGACTCTGAGCCTGCTGGAAACCTTCGGCAAGGTCAAGGTGCTGTCCAGTCCCAAGATCAGCGTGCTGAACAACCAGACGGCCATGCTCAAGGTGGTCGATAACGTCGTCTACTTTTCCATCAAGAGCGATACGACGACGACGACGACCGGCACACTGACCAACATCACCTCGACCGCCCATTCCGTCTCCGTCGGCCTCGTCATGAGCGTCACGCCCCAGATCAGCGAGACGGGAACGATCCTGCTCAACGTGCGGCCGACCATATCCAGCCTCAAGGGTGCCGGCAAGACCGACCCCACCCCGGGCCTGGCAGTGGCCAACGTCGTG
>CAYTFA010000041.1:0-9776 GCA_964436755.1 uncultured Rhodocyclaceae bacterium
GAACATGGCCATGGCAGCCGGCGCACGGTCAACCAGCAGTTGCAGGCGCTCCTGGCTCTCGCGCAAGGCATCCTGCATCCGTCGCCGCTCGGTGATGTCCTGCACGGTTCCGCGCATGGCGACGGCCTGCCCGGAGGCGTCGACGATTGGAATGCCACGAACCGTGATCCAGGCGCGGGTTGTGTCCGGCCTGACCAGTTCCGCGTCGCATTCGAAGGGCTGGCGGGTGGCCAGGGAGGCTTCGATCGCCGCCAGCAAGGGGGGCCAGCTCTGTGCCGTGAAGTAGCGCTGCAAGTCGCGATAGTGGCCGACTTCATTCGTCGGTTCGCGGCCATAGATGCGGAAGACTTCCTCCGACCAGATCTGCCTGTTGCCGGCGATATCCCAGCGCCAGTGGCCGACTCCGGCCAGGCGGTTGGCTTCGCGCAGGCGTTCCGCACTCTCGCGCAGCATGTCCTGCGCAACGTGACGCGCCTGGATGTCCTCGATCATGGCGATTACGTAATCCGGCGCGCCGTCGGCCTTGTGCACCACGAATACGGTGACGCTGGCCCAGAAGCTGTCGCCACCAGGGCGGACGTAGCGCTTTTCCGCCGAGAAGCGTGGAATGGCCTTGGCGGTCAGCTGGTGTACGAGGTCGTCGCTGGCTGCTACGTCATCGGCGTGGGTGATGTCGCGAAAGGTCTTGCCGATGATCCGGTCCGGTGCGCAGGCGAAGATTTCGAAGAACTTCGGGTTGCCGCGCACGAACCTTCCGTCGAGGTCGAGCTGGGCGATGCCGAGCGCCGCGTTTTCGAATATGGCTTCCAGGCTGTCGCGACTGCTTTGCTCGCTTTCGTTGGCACGCGTTCGCTCGAACTCGAGTTGCTGCTCGCGCCGTATGGCGGTCGCCTGCTGCAACTGGACCCGCCGGACCAGGGCATACAGGAGCGCGGTGGTGACGGCGACGAAGAGCCATCCCTTGGCAATGCTGGCGCGGGTGATCTGTGCAGGATCATCGAACAGCATGCCGACGACGGCATCGGACAACAGTATCCAGGCGGCGGCAAAGATGGCGTACGCCAGCACGACGCGGAAGCTGGCCATGCGCTGGGAATACCGGGCACCGCTTGCTGCTTTCATGATGTGGCGGGGACTTAGCCGATCTGCGGACGGGGCGCAGATTGATTATGGACCCGGCATGACTGATGGGCAAGCGGAATATGCCGTACGGAACCTCGGCGAACCGCGGGTGTCGCTATGCCTTGGGCGAGGCAGGCGGCAGGAGTCTGTCGCAGCGGATCGCGGTGGCGGCGATCAAGGTTTGGCCGGCCCAGTAGCTGAGGATGATGGGTACTGCCGAGCCGGCGAGTGGCTGGAGGAAGCGGTTCATGCCGATCAGGAAGTCGGATACCGCGAAGAGGACGGCGCCGGTCATGAAGCCCCAGCGCGCGAGTGTGTCGTCACGCGGCAGCAGGGCGCATGCGGCGGCGCGCCAGAGCATGGTGCCGATGACGGCCACGTAGATGGCGAGGGGCAGCGCCATTGCGCCCGCTCCCGGCAGCATCAGTACAAGGCCGACGCCGCAGAAGGCGGCCACCGGCAGCAGCAGCGTGCCTGCCGCGCTCCTGTTCCAGTCGAGGAAGGCGGTGATGTACAAGGCGTGGCCGACCGCAAACGCACCCATGCCGGGAAGAAAGCCGCCGGGCAGGGCCAGGCAGACGTCGCCGACCGCGCCGGCAACGAGGCCCAATGCGACCCGCCGCGCAGCCCGGGAACCGGTCATCCTTGCCACGGCGAATGCTAGGGCGAGCACCGGCCACGGTTTTGCCAGAAGCTTCAGCAAGAACAGGTCGAGGGTCAGGCCGACGATGTACAGCCCGCCAGCGAGGCCGGCGAGGAGGGCGACGAAGACCGCGTTCATGCCGCGGGCACCGGCTCGGCCTGCGGTTCGATGAGCGCCCGATACGCGTGCCAGGTGGCGTGGCCGGCCATGGGCATGGTGATTACCAGCCCGACGAGGCCCGTGGCCACACCAACTGCCACGAGGAAGACGATAAGGGAAGCCCAGACCACCATGGCCGGCACGTTGCGAACCAATGCCAGGAAGCTGGCGAGCATGGCGGTGATCGTGTCCTGGTCACGGTCCAGGATGAGGGGAATGGATACTACGGAAAAGGCGAAGACGAGCGTGGCAAAGAAGCTGCCCACCAAGAAATAGGCAACGAGAAATTCGAGATTGTCAAAACGCGTAATCTCGGCGGCAAAGCTTTCGATGGTCGGCATTCCGCCCTGGTAGAAGATGGCGAACACGACCAGGGATGCCCGCGCCCACACGAGGTAGAGGACGATGAGGATCAGCGAATAGATTCCAAGGCCGGCGACGTTGCGCCGCCAGACTATCAGTGTCGGCGCAAGTGCCAGGGGCTCGCCGCGCTCGCGGCGCCGCGACAGTTCGTAGAGCCCCAGCGCGATGAAAGGGCCGACGAGCATGAATCCGGTAGTCACCGCCGTAACGAGCTGCACCGCGTGCCGAAAGGCGAGCAGCAGCAGCACGCCGGCAAGCGCAAAGCAGGCACCGTAGAAGGCACTGGCCAGGCCGCAGGCACGGAAGTCGCTCCAGCCGGCACCGAGCCATGCAATGGGGGCGCTGGCGGGAAGCCCGCTGCGTACCCTCGGAAATGGCGCCGACTCGGGTGCCTGCGGGGATTCCGCGTTCATGCGGCGATGAATGAACGCAATGCGTCGAGCACCGCGTCGGGCCGCTCGGCCATGAGGGCGTGGCCGGCGCCCTCGATGACGACGCTGCGCGAACCCGGGATGGCAGCCGCCAGTTTGGCCGCGGCCCTGGGATGGGTCATCTGGTCGCGGCTGCCGCTGATGACGAGCGCAGGACAGGTCAGGGCGGCAGCGGCCGCAAAACCGTTCGCGTAGGCGTTGCATGCCGCCAGGTCGTTGTGTAGTACGCCGGGCTTCTGCCGTTCCATGAGCCGCCTGGATGCGCCAAGGTGCCAGATGCCCGGTACGGCATAGCCGCCCATCGTCGCGCGTGGTGAGTGCGACCAGGCATTGATCATGGCGATAGCTTTTCCTTCCGCGTTTTGGGCGGCGCCGAGAAGTGCGTCGCCGACGGGCATGGGGACGGCCGTACCGACGAGGATGGCGCGGGCAATACGCGCAGGGTGGCGCGTTGCACACTCGAGGACGGCGAGCGAGCCCATGCTGTGGCCAACGAGGGAGACGCGCTTCTCGCCCGATGCCGTATTGCCGGCTCCCGCCTTTTCCAGGAGGAGCTCGATCCAGTCGGCAATGTCCTCGATCGTTGGCAGCGGCGGTCCGCCGCTGCGGCCGTGGCCGGGAAGGTCGACGGCGAGTACGGCGAAACCGTGGTGGGCAAACCAGCGGCTCTGCAGCAGCCAGACACTGTGGTCGTTCTGCGCGCCGTGCACAAAGACGACCGTCGGCAACGATGGGTCGAAAGGCTTGGCGCCGGTATAGGCGTAGGCGTCGTGGCCGTTGACGTGCAGGAGCATCTCAGGCCTTGGCCGCAGCGGCCAGACCGCGGTCGAGATCTTCCAGCAAGTCGCCGGCATCCTCGAGGCCGATGGAAAGCCGGATCGTGCCCGGATGTATGCCGGCGGCAGCGAGTGCCTCGTCGGACATGCGGAAATGCGTCGTCGACGCCGGATGGATGACCAGGGACTTGGCGTCGCCAACATTGGCAAGGTGGGAAAACACGCGCAGGGCCTCGATGAACTTGCGTCCCCCGCTGCGACCTCCCTTCAGCGTGAAGCTGAAAACCGACCCCGCGCCGCGCGGCAGGAGCCTCTGCGCCAGGTCGTGGTCGGGATGGGTGTGAAGTTCGGGGTAGCCGACGGCCGCAACGGCGTCGCTTTTCACGAGGTGAGCGACGGTGGCACGCGTGTTGGAAATGTGGCGCTCCATGCGCAGCGGCAGGGTTTCCATGCCCTGCAGGAGTTGGAACGCGGTCATCGGGCTCATGCAGGCGCCGAAGTCGCGCAATCCTTCGCGGCGTGCGCGCAGGAGGAAAGCGGCAACGGTGGACTCCTCGCTGAAGTCCATGCCGTGGAATCCGTCGTACGGCTCGGTGAGGGTGGGAAACCTGCCCGAGGCATCCCAGTCGAACGTGCCGCCGTCGACGAGCACGCCACCGATGGCCACCCCGTGCCCGCCGAGGAATTTGGTCGCAGAGTGGAAGATCAGGTCGGCGCCGTGGTCGAAAGGCTTCAGCAGCCAGGGCGTCGTAAACGTGCTGTCGACCAGGAGCGGCAACCGGTGCTCGTGGGCGAGTGCGGCAACGGCAGGGATGTCGAGCACGTCGAGGCCGGGATTGCCCAGCGTCTCGCCGAAAAGCAGGCGCGTATCCGGGCGAATGGCGGCCTTCCAGGAGTCGAGGTTGCGCGGGTCGACGAAGGTGGTCTGGATACCGAAACGGGGCAAGGTGTAGTCGAGCAGGTTGTGCGAGCCGCCGTAGAGCGAGCGGCTGGCGACGATGTGGCTGCCGGCGCCCATGAGCGTGGCAATGGCCAGGTGCAGCGCCGCCTGGCCCGAGGCGACGGCGATCGCACCGACCCCGCCCTCGAGTGCGGCGATGCGCTCCTCGAGCACGGCGTTGGTCGGATTGGAGATGCGCGAATAGACGTGGCCGCCGCGCTCCATGTTGAACAACGCGGCGGCTTGGTCCGAATCCTTGAAGACGAAGGAGGTGGTGAGGTAGATCGGAGTGGCGCGGGCGCCGAACTGCTCGTCGGGCACCTGCCCGGCGTGGAGGCTGAGCGTGTCGAACTTGTAGCTCATGGATCGGACCGGTCAGGCGTAGTCGTCGGGCTCAAGCAGCCGCTCGATCGCCGTGATGCGGTCCTTGATCAGCAGCTTGCGCTTCTTGAGTCGCCGGACCAGCAACTCGTCGTCCGACGGTGCAAGGGCCAGGCGCGCGATGGCGTCGTCGAGGTCGCGATGTTCGGTGCGCAGGTCGACGAGGCGTGCTTGCAGGACTTCGGGCGGACTATGCGGGTCCGGCGTATCCATGGCGGTGCGGGACCGTCCCGTCAGCCGGTGATGTACTGCTCGAGCTGCTGGATCAGGAAGGCCTGCGCCGAGATCGTTTCCTTGACCAGGTCCCCGATCGATACCATGCCTATCACCACCTGCATCGAGTCCATCACCGGCAGATGGCGTATGTGCTTTTCGGTCATCAGCGCCATGGCCTGGCTGATTGTCTGCTCGGGAAGTGCGTAAAGGACCTTTTCGGTCATGATTTCCCTGACCAGCGTCTCCTTGGAGGACTTGCCAAGCAGGATCACTTTGCGCGCATAGTCGCGTTCGCTGAAGATTCCGGCCAGGCGCCCGTTGCGCATCGCCAGCACGGCCCCTATGTCGTGTTTCGCGAGAAGTTCAAGCGCGGAGAACACCGAATCGTCGGGCGATACGGTAATGAGCTTGCGCGGGCGCTGCTCGAGCAACTGCTTCAGGGTCTTCATGGTCCGTCCTCCTCTGTGTGGCGCATCCGGCACTCAGGCCGCGACGACGCGGTTCTTGCCTGCGCGCTTCGCCAGGTACATCGCCTCATCGGCGCGCTTGAGCGCATCGTACGGCATTTCGTCCGTGTTGAGTTCGGCGACGCCGCAGCTGAAGGTGACCAGCAGCTTCTCGTTGTTGTTCAGGAAGAAGCGCCGCGTCAGCTCGCGTTGCACCCGCACCATGGCACTGACCGCATCGTCGAGCGGGGTATTTGGCAATAGCACGACGAACTCCTCGCCGCCGTAGCGAGCCAGGGTGTCCTGCGGGCGGATGGCATCGCGGGTGACCTGCGACAGGTGAACCAGCGCCGCATCGCCGACGGCGTGGCCGAACTGGTCGTTGAGCTTCTTGAAGTTGTCGATGTCGAGCAGGGCGAGGCTGAGCGGCCCGCCCTGACGGCGCATGCGGGCCACTTCGCGCTCCAGTGCCTCGTCCATGCCCTTGCGGTTGAGGGCCCCGGTCAGCGCGTCGTGGCGGACCAGTTCGCTGGCGTGGGCGAGTTCATGCTGCAGGCGGGCGACCTCGCCCTCGGCCTCGGCCACGCGCTCCCGCATCTCGCGCATCTCGTCACGCGAGCGGGCGGCATTGAGCTGGACGACCCGCGTTTCGTGCATTACTTCGTCGAGCACGTCCGAGAGGTCGGTGATGCTGCCGGCCTGACTGATGCGCACGGCGCACTTCTCGATCTTGTCGTGGTAGCCGCTGGTCGCATCCGAGAAATCCGCAAGACGGTCCACGAACGTCGCCAGCATCGACTTGAGACGGTCCTGAGCCTCGCCAAGGCTCTTCTTGAGCATGCTCTGCTTGACGATCACATCGCGCATGCGGCGTTCCACGTCATCGAGGCGGCGCAGGTTGAGCGGTTCATTGACCAGCTCGCGCACGACCTGGATCTGCCCTGCCAGCCAGCGATCGTCCACGACGAGTTCGCTGATGTTCTCGACGACGAGCCGGACCAACTGCATCAGGCCCGACTTCATTTCGATCTGGTCTTCGGCGACGAAGTGGGCCCGGTAGGTGAGCTTCTTGATGCGGTCGGCGAGCGGTGCCATGCCCTCGGCGCCTTGCGCCGCACGCACCGCCGCGGCGATCTCGCGCGCATCGCGCACGAGTTCGGGACTGTCCCCCAGGATGGCCGGCAGCGTGTTGTCGAGCAACTGGGCGACCAGTTCGCGCAGCTCGGAGAAGCCGCCGCGTGCGGCCACCGCTTCGCGCGCGACCGGTCTGGGCTCGGTGGCAGGGCGGGGCGCCTCGGATGCCGCAGCGGGCGGTACGCCGGTCTCGGGGGCGGTCGAGGCATCCACGGCGGCATGGGACCAGGAACGCAGGGCCGACTGGAGGCGACCAAATAGCAGTTCCGGGGTACCGGACGCGGCCAGCACGTGCTCCACGGCTTCCTTCTTCTTGGCGGTCGTGATGCCGGCGTGGTGGGTTTCGAGTTGCTGAAGCAACTCGTGGATAAGCGGCGCCCAGGCGAGGGGTTCGGCGGCAGGTTTCGCCAGAAGCTCCGTGACGGCATGGCCAAAGGCCTGCCAGTTGGAGGTGGCAATGGCGGCCTCGACCTGGCGCGCAAAACGGATCTGCTCGGGGGTCTGGCGCGGCAACTCCGCGTGGAGCGTCTTCAGCGAGCGCTCCGGGAAGGCATCGGCGGGACGCGAGCCGGCAATCTCGTGATAGGCCGTCCGGTAGTTGTCGGGGGTCGGCGGCGTCTTGCTCGAAACCAGGCGGCGCAGGGCCTCGCGCGCGATGTCCAGGGGCTGGGTGGGCTTCGTCACTCGGCCTACTCCGCGAGCCCGTGTTCGAGGCCGTATCGGATCAGTTCAGCGGTGCTCTTCAGCCCCATCTTTTCGAGCAGCCGGGCGCGATAGGTGCTCACCGTCGCAACGCCGAGATTGAGCTTTTCGGCGATCTGGGTGAGCGTGTTGCCGGCGGAAATCAAGACCAGCACCTGGTACTCGCGGTCAGTGATGCGCTCGTGAGGCGACTTTTCGCTGTTGTCGGAAATTGCCTCGGCCAGTTGCTGGGCCACGGCGGGGCTGACGTACTTCTTGCCCGACGCCACCTGGCGGATCGCCGTCACCAATTGCTCGGGCGCGCTTTGCTTGGTGAGGTAACCGGAGGCTCCGGCCTTGAGCGCCCGTACGGCGTACTGCTCCTCGGGATGCATGCTGAGAATGAGCACCGGCAGCTTCGGAAGCTCCTTCTTGAGCTGCTTCAGCGTGTCGATGCCGTTGCGATTCGGCATGGAAACATCGAGCAGGAAGACATCCCAATCCTGCTGTCGGGCCAGGGCGAGCGCCTCGGCACCGTCATCCGCCTCACCGGCAACGAGGAGATCGTCCGTTTCGGAAAGAATCTGCCGCAATCCCTGGCGCACGATGGCGTGGTCGTCGGCGATGAGCACGTGAATCTTGTCGGACATGTCAGAACAGGTTGCGCTGCAATTCCTCTTCACCCGGCGGCTCGACGCCCGCACGTTCGGGCACGCGCAGCACGATATGGGTGCCGCCATGCTCTGCCGGTCCGATGGAGAACTCCCCGCCCAGGCTCAAAACGCGCTCGCGTATGCCGCGCAGACCGAAGGATTTGGGCTTCTGCATGTCGGCATCGGAAATGCCTCGGCCGTTGTCCCTGATCTCGAGCACGATGTTACCGCGTTCGCGGCGCAAGCGCATCACGACCAGCGACGCGTGGGCGTGTTTGGCAACGTTGGTCAGGCCTTCCTGGGCGATCCGGAACAGGGCGAGCGAGGTGTCCTGCTCCGGTTCGATCGAATCCTCGTCGCACTGGACCCGGCACGAGATTCCGAAGCGCTGGGTGAAGTCCTCTGCCTGGCATTCGATTGCCGCCGAAAGGCCGAATTCCTTGAGAATCCCCGGACGCAGTTCGCGGGCGACGCGGCTGGCCGTGCTCATCGCCTGGTCGAGCAGCGTTTCGATGGAATGGGCCTTGTCGCGCAGCGGCGCCGCGCTGGCCGGCAACTTGCCGGCCAGTTGCGCGGCCTCGATCTTGAGGAATACGAGGATCGAGCCGAGTTCGTCGTGGATGTCGCGCGAAATCCGCTCGCGTTCCTCCTCCTTGGCGGCTTCGAGGTGGGTAGACAGTTCAGCCAGCTGCTGCCGCGATGCACGCAGTTCAGCCTCGCTTTCCTTGCTATCGGTGATGTTCGTGGCAATGCCGCGCCATTCGACCACACCGGATTCGAGCCGGTGCGGCGTTGACCGCAGGTTGATCCACTTGTGACGGGCACGCGAGCGCGTGTGGCCCTCCCAGTTAAGCAGCGTCCCCTTGGCTGCCGAATCGCGCAGGGCAGCTTCCAGGCTGCGGCGGCGGTCGGCATCGAAGGCATCGAACAGGCGGCTGGCCGATGCAAGCAGGTCCTGCTGCTTGAGGCCAAAGAGCTTCTGGCAGCCTTCGCTCACGTACAGGAAGCGGTATTCGCCTTCCAGGTCGCGCCGCAGGTGGAAAAGCATGCCGGGAAGGTTGGATGCAAGGGCATCGAAGCGCGCCTGGCTTTCGTTGAGCATCTCCAGCGCAGCCTTGTGGTCGGCGCGATGGCGGGCTTCACGAACTTCCCTCTCTATGGCCGGCGCAAGTCGTTCCAGGCGGTCGCCGTCGATCACGTCCCGCGCGCCGGCTTTCATGGCGCGCTGCGTGCTGCGTTCGTCGCCGGCGTCGGCTACCAGGAGCAGGGGCAGGTCGAAACCTGACTCCTCGATCTGGCGAACCGCGTTCTGCAGCGTCAGCGATGGCAGGCCGGGGATGTAAATCACGGCATCCCAAGGCTGTTCGCGCAGGGCGGCGCGTAAGGCGGCTGCCGTTCCGACGCGGTGCAATCGCGGGTTGCGTCCCGCATCGGTGAGTGCGGGCAGCAGAGGCGCCATGGCCTCCTCGTTTGCCGCGATGGCAACGAGGTGCAGGGGCGAGCGGGACGACGAACTTGCGACCATGGATCGAGTCGATGGGGAGGGGCCAGTTTAGAGCATGTGCTCCGCTATAATCCGCCGCGAGCCGGCATAGCTCAGATGGTAGAGCAACCGCCTTGTAAGCGGTAGGTCGCCAGTTCGATTCCGGCTGCCGGCACCAGTTCCTCCCCTTCGTATCGTGCCTACCGCTCGTCGTGAATATCGCGCCGTCCGGCGGGCAAGGTCCTTGGCCCGCCCGTTGCGTGACGCTTTTGGCTACCGATACGACGGATTCGGCGGTAGGATGAAAACTCCGATGCCGGTTCCATACGGGAGAACGTCAATGTCATT
>CAYTFA010000042.1:0-9762 GCA_964436755.1 uncultured Rhodocyclaceae bacterium
GGCGATCGACTCGCACAGCGGCGCGGTGCGCGCGCTGATCGGCGGCTTCGACTTCAACCGCAACAAGTTCAACCACGTCACCCAGGCGTGGCGCCAGCCAGGGTCGAGCTTCAAGCCCTTCATCTACTCGGCGGGTCTCGAGAAAGGCTACACGCCGGCCTCGGTGATCGCCGACGAGCCGATTTCGATCTCCGCCGAAGAAACCGGCTCGCAAGCCTGGGAGCCTAAGAACTACGACGGCAAGTACGAAGGTCCGATGAGCCTGCGTACCGCCCTGGCCAAATCGAAGAACATGGTTTCGATCCGGCTGCTGCGTTCGATAGGCACCAAGTACGCGCAGGACTACTCGACGCGCTTCGGCTTCGATCCGGAGAAGAACCCGCCCTACCTGACCCTGGCCCTGGGTGCCGGCGCCGTCACACCGTGGCAGCAGCTCGCGGCCTACTCGATATTCGCCAACGGCGGCTACCGCATCGAGCCATACATCGTGCGCCAGATCCTCGACGACAAAGGCGCGGTCGCGGCCGCCGCCCAGCCCGTGCTCGCCGGCGACGAAACCCTGCGCGCGATCGACGCGCGCAATGCCTGGCTGATGGACAGCATGATGCACGACGTCGTACGGCGCGGCACGGCCACACGCGCGGCAGCCGTCCTCAAACGCAGCGACCTGGCGGGCAAGACGGGCACCACCAACGACTACATCGATGCCTGGTTCTGCGGCTACCAGCCGACCGTGGTCGGCATCGCCTGGATCGGCTTCGACCAGCCCAAGCGCATGGGCAACGGCGAGACCGGCGGCGCGGCAGCGCTGCCGATCTGGATCGGCTTCATGGAGCACGCGCTGAAGAACGTACCGGAAAGCTGGCAGGAAGTGCCGGAAGGACTGGTTTCGATCACCGCCAACGAACCTGGCGGCAAGAGCGGCAAGGAACTTGTCTACAAGGAGCTGCTACCGGCAGCCGACGACGAGGACAAGGAACCGTCCACACCCGCGCCGGTGCAGGACGCCAAGCCCAAGCCCGTCGAAAAGCCGGCTGCCGACAAGGCACCGGTGGCTGACAAGTCTCCCGCGCCAAAGCCGGTGGAGAAACCCGCCGACAAGCCGGCACCGGCGAAACCGCCTGAAAAGACCCCGTCCGCCAAGCCCTGAATCAGAGCGCCACCGCGGTGCCGGACTGACCGGAAAGCGCGCGCGCCACGGACGCCAGCAACTCGCTCCCATCACGCGTATCCAGCCAGCGTCCGCCATCGTGGCGGAAGTGATAGCCGCCGGACTTTGCCGCCAGCCAGATCTCGCGTGCCGCACCGTGGCGATTGATGATGATCTTGGTGCCGTTGGCACATTCGATCTCGATGATGCCGCCGGGCTTCAGCTCGAAATCGAAATCGACTTCTCCGCTCTCGAGCGCACGTTCCAGGGCCGCCTCGATGCGTGCCAGTTCGGCATCCGCCGCGGCCATGAATTCCCGTTCTTCCATTCCAGTTCTCCGCCTTTGCGCCAAGCCCCGCCGTCGTTGGCGCGCCCCGCATATACTAGCGCCTCCGGCCCGCGCCGCTTCGCTCCACACACCCGATGCGCCCCACCATCCCGCTGATCATCCTCCTTGCCGCGCTTGCCGGCTGCGGCACGAAGACGCCGCTGACCCTGCCGCCTGCACCGCAGCCGGCCCCCCCGGCTGCGGCGCCGGCTGCTCCGGCAAGCGACGCAGGCTCCGGCACCGAGCGCCGCCCGTGAGCCTGGCCACAATGCGCGCCGACGGCCTGTACGTCGAAGGCGTCGCCCTTGCCGACGTAGCCGCCCGCTTCGGTACGCCAAGCTATGTCTATTCCCGCGCCGCGCTCGAGGCCGCCTACGCGGGCTACCGCGCGGCACTGGCTGCCCACGGCGTGGCGGACCGCAGCCTGATTTGTTATGCGGTCAAGGCCAACTCGAACCTGGCCATACTCAACCTGTTCGCGCGCCTGGGTGCCGGCTTCGACATCGTCTCCGGCGGGGAGCTGGCACGCGTCCTGGCGGCCGGCGGCAGCCCCGCCAAGGTAGTGTTCTCCGGGGTCGGCAAGACCGACGCCGAGATGCGCGCGGCACTCGAAGCAGGCATCCATTGCTTCAATGTCGAGTCGGCAAGCGAGCTTGAGCGGCTCGATGCCGTTGCCGGACGCATCGGCATGCGTGCGCCGGTATCGCTGCGCGTGAATCCCGACGTCGACCCCAAGACCCATCCCTACATTGCAACCGGGCTCAAGTCCGCCAAGTTCGGCGTCGCCTTCGACGAGGCGCCGGCGCTCTACCGCCGTGCGGCCTCGCTCGCGCACATCGCCGTCAAGGGCATCGATTGCCATATCGGCTCGCAACTCCTCGATCCGGCACCTGCTGCTGAAGCTGCCGAGCGCGTGCTGGGCCTTGTCGACCGTCTGGCCGGCGAGGGCATTGCGCTCGAGCATATCGACCTCGGTGGCGGCATGGGCATCACCTACCGCGACGACGAGCCCGCGCCACGTGCCGCCGACTACCTCGGGCCCATGCTGGACCGGCTGGCGAGGCGCCATGAGCGGCTGATCCTCGAGCCCGGCAGGTCTCTGGTCGGAAATGCCGGCCTGCTGCTGGCGCGCGTGCTTACCTTGAAGCCCGGCACGGAAAAGCACTTCGCCGTAGTCGATGCCGCGATGAACGACCTCATGCGGCCTGCGCTCTACGATGCCTGGCACGAGATTCTGCCGGTGGCCGGCTCGACGAGCGCCGCGGCCCGTTGCTGGGAAATCGTCGGCCCGGTCTGCGAGTCGGGCGACTTCCTCGGCCATGACCGGACGCTGGCACTGTCCGAAGGCGATCTGGTCGCCATCCTTTCGGCCGGCGCCTATGGCATGGCGATGGCGTCCAACTACAACACGCGACCCCGTGCTGCCGAAGTGATGGTCGACGGCACCGCGATGCACCTCGTGCGCCGGCGCGAGGAGGTTTCCGACCTGATCGCATCCGAATCCCTGCTGCCCTGACCGCCAGCCATGACCCGAACCCGAATCGCCTTCCTCGTTGTCGCTGCGCTGGCCGCAGGCGGCAGTGCGTGGTATTACTTCGGCGCAGGTACGCCGGCGGGTTCGCCGAAGAAGTCGACCGCCGCGCCCGCAGTGCCGGTCAAGCTGGCCAAGGCCGTTGTGCGCGACATGCCGTTGCGGCTGGAAGTCACCGGTCGAACCGAAGCCTATGAGAGCGTCACGCTAAAGGCCCGCGTCGAAGGACAGGTCGGCAAAGTCGTATTCACCGAGGGCCAGCACGTGCGCCAGGGCGACTTGCTGGTGCAGCTCGATCCTGCCGACTTCCAGGCACGGCTCGCCCAGGCCGAGGCCAATCTTGCCAAGAGTCAGGCACAGGCGGCCAAGTCACGCGCCGACGTCGAACGCTACATTGCCCTGCGCGAGAAGGGCTTCGTCTCCGAGGAGAAGGTCGGCGAGATGCGCACGGCGGCGGCCGCAGCCGATGCGGTCGCCAAGGCCGATGGCGCTGCCGCCGAACTCGCCCGCCTGCAACTTTCCTACACTGCGGTGCGTGCGCCCTTCGCCGGCGTCGTCGGCGCCAAGCTGGTCTTCCCAGGCGCCGGCGTCAAGGTGAACGACACGGCGCTGGCGGTCGTCAACCGCGTGCGTCCGCTCTACATCGGCTTCGCCGTGCCGGAAAAATACCTGCCGCAGCTTCAGGCCGGAATACGCGCCAAGGGGGCTGCCCTTCGTGCCAGCATCGGCCTTCCCGGCGGCGGCGCGAGTTGGGACGGCGAGGTGCGCTTCCTCGACAACAGCGTCGATGTCGCCACCGGCACCATCCAGCTCAAAGCCGTGCTGCCCAATGCCGATGAGGCGCTGGCACCCGGCCAGTTCGTCAATGTCAGCCTGGTGCTCGACACGCTCAAGGATGCGGTCACCGTTCCCGCCGAGGCCGTCCAGCAGGGCGCCGAGGGCAGCTTCGTCTTCGTCGCCCGCGAGGATGGCAGCGTCGAGGTACGCAAGGTGCGCGTCGATGCCACGCAAAAGACGGTCGCCGTGATCGGGCAGGGCCTCTCCGGCGGAGAAGCCGTGGTCACTGAAGGCCAGTTGCGCCTTACCGCCGGGGCGCGCATCCGGCCCGCCGAGGCGCCCGAAGGCAAACCCGGTGCCGCCGGCACCAAGCCCGAGGCGGGATCGCCGAAGCCCGGAAGCCCTGCCGGCAAGGCCGGCTAGGCGACGCCCATGCAGTTGCCCGAGTTGTGCATCCGTCGGCCCGTAATGACGACGCTGTTGATGGCAGCGTTCCTGGTGTTCGGCGTCATCGCCTACCGCGCTCTGCCGGTTTCCGAACTGCCCAGCATCGACTTTCCGACGATCTCCGTCACCGCACAACTGCCCGGCGCATCGCCGGAAACCATGGCCGCATCCGTGGCCACGCCGCTCGAAGGGCAGTTTTCGACCATCTCCGGCCTCGACTCGATGACCTCGACGAGCGCACAGGGACAATCCACGATCACGCTGCAGTTCGCCCTCGAACGCGACATTGATGCCGCCGCACAGGACGTGCAATCGGCGATCGCGGCCGCGCAGCGCAAGCTGCCGCCCGACATGCCGACGCCGCCGTCGTTCCGCAAGGTCAACCCGGCTGACTTTCCGATCTTCTACATTGCGATGAACTCGGCGACCCTGCCCACCTGGGTGGTCAACGAGTACGCCGAAACCCAGCTCGCCCAGCGCCTGTCCACGCTACCCGGCGTCGCCCAGGTCAATGTCTTCGGCTCGCAGAAGTACGCCGTGCGCATCCAGGCCGACCCGTCGCAACTGGCATCGCGTGGACTGGGCATCGACGAACTGCAGTCGGCTGTGCGTAACGCCAATGTCAACCAGCCGCTCGGCACCCTCGAAGGTGCGCGACAGAGCTTTGCCCTGCAGGCCAACGGCCAGCTCATGACCGCAGGTGCGTACCGGCCGCTGACGGTGGCCTGGCGCAACGGGGCGCCCGTCAAACTCGAGGAAGTCGCAGGCGTGGTGGACAGCGTCGAGAACACGAAGGTCGCTGCCTGGTTCAACGACCGGCGCACCATCATGCTCGCCGTTTTGCGCCAGCCCGGGTCGAACACCATCGAGACGGTCGCAGCGATCAAGCGCGTGTTGCCGGTGTTCCAGGCCAATCTGCCCGCCTCGATCGACCTGCAGATCCACTACGACCGCAGCGTGTCGATCCGCGATGCCATCACCGACGTGCAATTCACCCTGGTCCTCGCCGGCGCCCTGGTGATCATGGTCATCCTGATGTTCCTGCGCAACCTGTCGGCCACGGTGATTCCCGCCCTGGCGCTGCCGATCTCGGTAGTCGGCACGTTCGCTCTGATGTACTCGCTCGGCTACAGCCTGGACAACCTCTCGCTGCTGGCGCTCACGCTCTCGGTCGGCTTCGTCGTCGATGACGCCATCGTCATGCTGGAGAACATCGTCCGCCACATCGAGAACGGCGAGGAGCCCTTTGCCGCGGCGATCCGCGGCGCACGCGAGATCGGCTTCACCATCCTCTCGATGACGCTGTCGCTGATCGCTGTGTTCATCCCGGTGATGTTCATGAGCGGCATCGTCGGCCGCCTGCTGCACGAGTTCGCCGTCACCATCTGCGCCGCGATCCTCGTCTCGGGCTTCGTCTCGCTGACGCTGACGCCGATGTTGTGCAGCCGCTACCTCAGCCATGCGGAGCCGACCCAGCACGGGCGCGTCTTTCTCGCTTTCGAGCGCTTCTTCGACGCCCTGCGCGACGCCTATCGCAGGTCGCTGGCCTGGTGCATGGCGCGACCTGGCTGGGTCATGGCCTCCTTCGTGCTGACGTTGATCATCAGCGCGCTGCTGTTCGCCGCCGTGCCCAAGGACTTCCTGCCCAGCGGCGACACGGGCCAGATCATCGCCTCCACCGAGGGACCGCAGGACATCTCGTTCCCGGCGATGATGCAGCGCCAGCGCGCCGTGGCCGAGATTCTGGCGCGCGACCCGACGGTGAAGAGCCTAGGCTCCTTCGTTGGCGCCAGCGGCCCCCGGCCGACCTCGAACAGCGGCACGCTGGTCCTCAACCTTAAGCCGCACGGCGAGCGCAGCGAGTCGCCCGACGAGATCATCGCCCGCCTGCGTCCCAAGCTAGCCGCGGTGCCGGGAATCCGCGTCTTCATGCAGAATCCGCCGCCGATCCGCATCGGCGGCCAGGTGACCAGCGCGCAGTTCCAATACACGCTGCAAGACACCGACCTCGCCGAGCTTTACCAGTGGAACGACGTCCTGCTCGAACGCCTGCGCCAGCTTCCAGGCTTCGTGGACGTCAATACCAACCTGAAGAACCAGAGCCCGGTACTCGCCCTCGACATCGACCGCGACAAGCTGGCACCCCTGGGGCTCACGATCGGCCAGATCGAGGATGCCCTGCAAAGCGCGTTCAGTTCACGCCAGATTTCCACCATCTACGCCGCCACCAGCCAGTACCAGGTAATCCTCGAGGTGGCGCCGGAACTGCAGGCGGACCCAGCCACGCTGTCGAAGATCCACGTCCGCTCCAGTAGCGGCAAGCTGGTGCCGGTCGATACCGTCGCGCGCATCTCGCGCGGCACCCAGGCGCTCACCGTCAATCATCAGGGCCAGCTACCCTCGGTGACGCTTTCGTTCAACCTGTTGCCCGGTGTCTCGCTCGGCGACGCCGTCGACCGCATCCGCAAGATGGAACGCGAGATGGCCATGCCGGCTTCCCTCACCACCAGCCTGCAGGGCACGGCGCAGGCCTTCGAGGCTTCGCTGCAGGGACTGGGCTTGCTGCTGGTGATCGCCATCCTCGTGGTCTACATCGTCCTCGGCATCCTTTACGAGAGCTTCGTGCATCCGCTGACCATCCTCTCCGGCCTGCCTGCGGCCGGACTCGGTGCCCTGTTGACGCTGCTGGTGTTCAAGGTCGACCTCAGCCTTTACGCCTTCGTCGGCATCATCATGCTGATCGGCATCGTCAAGAAGAACGCCATCATGATGATCGACTTCGCGCTGGAGAAGCAGCGCAAGGAGGGCATGGAAGCGGCGCAGGCGATCTTCGACGCCTGCATCGTGCGCTTTCGTCCGATCATGATGACCACCATGGCCGCACTGGTCGGTACCCTGCCCATCGCGGTCGGCTGGGGCGCCGGCGCAGAGGTGCGGCGCCCGCTCGGCCTCGCCGTAGTCGGCGGCCTGCTACTCTCGCAGTTCCTGACGCTGTACCTGACGCCGGTGGTTTATCTCTACCTGGAGCGGCTGGTCGGCGGCAGCGGCGGTCCGAAGCCGGCCGCTGATCCGGCCACAGCCTCCTAGCCACAGCACGGCAACAGCCGCTAGAGCACCCATGCCAGCGTCAGCGGTATGACCACCATCGAGGCCGTATTGCCGACTAGAACCAGCGAGGCGACGCGAGCCGGTTCCTGGCCGTAGCGCTCTGCGAAGACGAAGTTGAGGACGGCCGGCGGCAGCGCGCCGAATAGGATCAGCATCGCTGCGTCGCGGCCGCTCAAGCCGAGCAGCGCATTGGCGCCAAGCGCGACCAGCACGCCGGCCAGGGGTGCCGTCAGGGCGCCGGCCAGGCCTAGCGCCAAATCGGCGTGGCGGCCCTCCGTAAGGCGCACGCCAAGGGAGAACAGGAGCAGGGGTATCGAGATGTCGCCCAGCATCCGGATGCCCGTCAGCAATGGATCCCACAGCGGCAGGTGCAGCACGCTCACGGCCAGCCCGCAAAGCGCCGCCGCGATGAGCGGCACCCGCCACAGGGTAGCGAGCCGGGCATGGTGGTCCAGCATCCAGGTTCCCAGCGAGTAGTGCAGGAAGTTGGAGACGAAGAACAGTACGACGGCCGCCGGCAGGGCGGGCTCGCCGAATGCCAGGACCATCAGCGGCAAGCCCATGTTGCCCGCATTCCGGAACATCACAGTCGGCACGAAGGTGTTGCCGGCGACGCCCAGAGACCGTGCCACAGGCCAGGCCAGCAGGCCGCTGCCAAGCGAAACCGCCGCCGCGCCGGCCAGCAGCGGAACGTGCTGCGCGATGTCGAACGACTTCGACGCCAGCGCGGCGAAGATCAGGGCCGGAACGAAGATGTCCATGTTCAGCTGGTTGGCGAAGGCCATGTCCGGCTTCTTCCAGCGGCCATAGGCATAGCCCGCCGCAACCACCGCGTAGATCGGGAAAACGATGGCAGCGACGCGCTCGAGCACTGCGACGACCTAGAGAACGTAGCGCGAGAGATCCTCGTTCTTCGCGAGCTCCGCCAGCCGGGCATCGACGTAGGCGCCATCCACGGTAAGCCGGACCCCGCCGCGCCGGCCGGCGTCGAACGAAACCTCCTCGAGCAGCTTTTCCATCACGGTATAGAGCCGCCGCGCGCCGATGTTTTCCGTCTTCTCGTTGACCTGATAGGCAATTTCCGCCAGGCGCGTGATGCCGTCGGCGGCGAATTCCAGGATGACGTCCTCGGTCGCGAGCAGTGCCTGGTACTGGCGCGTCAGGCAGGCATCTGTTTGCGTGAGTATCCGCTCGAAGTCCCCTACCGATAGCGAGTCGAGTTCGACGCGGATGGGGAAGCGGCCTTGCAGTTCGGGGATCAGGTCAGAAGGCTTGGCAAGGTGGAAGGCGCCGCTGGCAATGAACAGGATGTGATCCGTTTTTATCATGCCGTACTTGGTGGTCACCGTCGTACCTTCCACCAGCGGCAGCAGGTCACGCTGCACGCCCTGGCGCGATACCTCGGCGCCATGGACCTCCGAGCGCGAGGCGATCTTGTCGATCTCGTCGAGAAAGACGATGCCGTTCTGCTCCACGTTGCGCAGTGCCTCGGCTTTGACCTCCTCATCATTGATCAGGCGCGCCGCTTCCTCGTCGGCCAGCGCCTTCATGGCATCGCCGATCTTCATCTTGCGCACGCGGCGGCGGCCGCTGCCGAGGTTCTGGAACATGCCCTGGATCTGCTGGGTGAGGTCCTCCATGCCAGGGGGCGCGAGGATTTCCATGCCCGCCGCCGGCTGGGCGACCTCGATCTCGATCTCCTTCTCGTCGAGCTCCCCTTCGCGCAGCTTCTTGCGAAACTTCTGCCGCGTCGACGACTCATCCCCGGCCGTGCCGCCGTCGACACCGCGGGCCGGGGGCAGCAGGGCGTCGAGCACGCGGTCCTCGGCGGCATCCAGCGCGCGTCCGCGCACGACGCGCATCGCGTCCTCACGTGCGTTCTTGATCGCGGTTTCGGCAAGGTCACGGATGATGGTATCGACATCGCGGCCGACGTAGCCGACCTCCGTGAACTTGGTCGCCTCCACTTTGATGAAGGGTGCGTTGGCCAGCCGCGCCAGGCGACGGGCGATCTCGGTCTTGCCGACGCCGGTGGGCCCGATCATCAGGATGTTCTTCGGCGTGATCTCGGTACGCAGGGGCTCGGCGACCTGGGCGCGACGCCAGCGGTTGCGCAGCGCGATCGCCACCGCACGCTTGGCGCGCGACTGGCCGACGATGTTCTTGTCGAGCTCGGAGACGATCTCCGGCGGCGTCATGGAACCCCTGGCGTTCATTCGAGCGTCTCGATCACGTGGCTCTGGTTGGTGTAGATGCAGAGGTCGCCGGCTATCGCCAACGATTTGGCGACGATGTCGGCGGGCGCCAGCTCGGTGTTTTCCAGCAGCGCGCGCGCCGCGGATTGCGCATACGCTCCGCCACTACCAATGGCGACGATGCCGTGCTCGGGTTCGAGCACGTCGCCGTTGCCGGTGATGATCA
>CAYTFA010000043.1:0-9658 GCA_964436755.1 uncultured Rhodocyclaceae bacterium
TGGCCAAGGCCGGCGCCACGGCGGTGATCCAGCCCGGCGGCTCGGTGCGCGACGCCGAGGTGATCGCCGCAGCCGAAGAGCAGAACATCGCCATGGTGTTCACCGGCTTCCGCCATTTCCGCCACTGAATTCGGACTGCGGCGCGGCGCTTCGCGCGCGTCGCAGGGTCCGCATATTCCAATCCACGCACCCTCACTCACATGAAAATCCTCGTCGTCGGTTCCGGTGGTCGCGAACATGCGCTCGCCTGGCGGCTGGCCCAGGCTCCCGGGCTGCAAAAGGTCTATGTCGCGCCGGGCAATGCCGGGACCGCGCTCGAGCATGAGTTGGAGAACCTCCCGCTCACGGAAATCGACGCCCTCGCCGACTGGGCACAGAACGAGAAGGTGCACGCCACAGTGGTCGGGCCCGAGGCACCGCTCGCCGCCGGCATCGTCGACGTCTTCCGTGCTCGCGGCCTGCGCATCTTCGGGCCGACCAAGGCCGCAGCGCAGCTCGAAAGCTCGAAGGATTTCGCCAAGCGCTTCATGACCCGCCACGGCATTCCGACGGCGAAGTTCGAGACGTTTTCCGACCTCGCCGCTGCGCACGCCTACATCGATGCCGAGGACGCCCCCATCGTGATCAAGGCCGACGGACTGGCCGCCGGCAAGGGTGTCGTGGTGGCCACCAGCCTGGCCGAGGCGCATGCGGCCGTGGACATGATGCTCTCCGACAACAAGCTGGGCGACGCCGGCGCGCGGGTGGTCATCGAGGAATTCCTCGACGGCGAGGAGGCGAGCTTCATCGTCATGGCCGACGGACGCCACGCCCTGCCGATGGCCACCAGCCAGGACCACAAGCGGCTCAAGGACGGCGACCAGGGCCCCAACACGGGCGGCATGGGCGCCTACTCGCCGGCGCCGGTGGTCACCCCGGAGATCCACGCGCGCGTCATGCGCGAGGTGATCATGCCGACCATCAACGGCATGGCGGCCGACGGCATCATCTACACCGGCTTCCTCTATGCCGGGTTGATGATCAAGCCCGACGGCGCCTTGCGCGTTCTCGAGTTCAATTGCCGCTTCGGCGACCCGGAAACACAGCCGATCATGATGCGGCTGAAGAGCAGCTTCGTCGAACTGATCGACGCTGGCATCGACGGGCGCCTCAACGAAGTCCAGGCCGAATGGGACCGTCGCGTTGCGCTCGGCATCGTCATGGCCGCCGCCAACTATCCGGACACGCCGCGCAAGGGCGACGCCATCCATGGCCTGCCACCGGCTTCGGAAGACAGCCACGTCTTCCATGCCGGCACCGCCGTGAAGGACGGCGCGGTCGTCACGGCAGGCGGGCGTGTGCTCTGTGTCACCGCGCTGGGCGACAACGTCAAGGCAGCGCAGAAGCGCGCCTATGAAGTTCTCGACCAGATCGCCTTCGACGGCATGCAGTGCCGGCGCGACATCGGGTATCGCGCCATCCGCCGTTGAACCCTGCCGCCCGCGCACTGCGATGATCCTGCCTCCGGCCACCCTGGGCATGCTTGGCGGCGGACAACTGGGCCGCTTCTTCGTCATCGCCGCGCACGAGATGGGCTACCGCGTCGTGGTGCTCGATCCCGATCCGCAAAGCCCGGCCGGGCGCATCGCCGACAACCATCTGGTCGCGGCCTATGACGACGAGGATGCCCTGGACCGGCTCGCACAGGCCTGCGCCGCGGTCACCACCGAGTTTGAAAACGTTCCCGCCGGAAGCCTCGCCTACCTGTCCAAGTTTCTGCCGGTGCGGCCCGCCGCGGATGCAGTGGCGATTTGCCAGAACCGCAGCGAGGAAAAGGGTTTCCTGCGCCGCCATGGCTTCCCCCACGGCCCCTATGCCGACATCCGCAGTGAAGACGACATCCGCGAGGCCAACGCCGGGCTCTTTCCGGGCATCCTCAAGGTGGCCCGCTTCGGCTACGACGGCAAGGGCCAGGTCCGCATTGCGAGTCGCGAGGAAGCTCTCGCCGCGTTCCGCCAGATGAAGCAGGAGCCCTGCGTGCTGGAGCAGCGGCTATCCCTCGATTACGAAATTTCGGTCGTGCTCGCGCGCGACGCGGACGGCCGCGTCAAATGCTTTCCGCCCGCCGAGAACCGGCACCGCCACGGCATCCTCGACGTTTCCATCGTGCCCGCCCGTGCCTCGGGTTGCGTGCGTGCGAATGCCGAGGAAGTCGCGGAGAGCATCGCCGGGGCCATGGGTTACGTCGGCACGCTCGGCGTCGAGTTCTTCGTCGTACGCGGCCAGCTGGTAGTCAACGAGATGGCACCGCGCCCGCACAATTCCGGCCATTACACCATCGATGCCTGCGTCACCAACCAGTTCGAGCAGCAGGTTCGGGCCATGACCGGACTGCCGCTCGGTGACGCACGCGCGCACTCGTCCGCCGTCATGGTCAATCTGCTGGGCGACCTCTGGTACCAACGTGACCCGCACCACAGTACCGAGCCCGACTGGGCAAGCCTGCTCACCGTGCCCAATCTCAAGCTCCATCTGTACGGCAAGCACCATGCGCGCCCGGGGCGCAAGATGGGGCATTTCACCGTGATCGGCAGCGATCCCGCCCAAGTGCAGGAGTCTGCGCTGGCCGCACGGCAGGCAATCGGCATCACCGATGAATGACGTGGCCCGTGCGGCGGCTGCGCTTCGCGCCGGCGACCTGGTCGCATTCCCCACCGAAACCGTCTACGGCCTCGGCGCCGACGCCACGCAGGCGCAGGCGGTGGCACGCATCTTCGCTGCCAAGGGGCGGCCGGCCGACCATCCGCTGATCGTACACCTGCCCGATGCCGGCCACCTCGAGCGCTGGGCTACGGACATCCCCGATACCGCGCGACGCCTGGCCGGCACTTTCTGGCCCGGACCGCTGACGCTGATCCTGCGCCGCGCCGCGGGCGTGCTCGACGCCCTTACCGGCGGGCAGGACACCATCGGCCTGCGCGTGCCCGACCATCCGCTCGCGCTGGCCCTGCTGCGCGAATTCGGCGGCGGGGTCGCCGCGCCGTCGGCCAACCGCTTCGGACACGTCAGCCCGACTACCGCCGCCCACGTGCGCGAGGAGTTGGGTGACGCGGTGGCCGTCGTGCTCGATGGCGGACCGTGTTCTGTCGGCATCGAATCGACCATTCTCGACCTCAGCGGCCCGACCGCGCGCATCCTGCGTCCCGGCATGCTCGACGCCGCAACGATCGGCGCCGTCATCGGCGCGGTGCCGTCGACCGCATCTGCCGGTGGCAGCGTGCCGCGCGTGTCGGGCAGCCTGGAAACCCATTACGCGCCGCGCACGCCGATGCGCCTGCTGCCCGAGGACGAAATCGCAACGCAGGCGCGGATTGCCGCGGATGCCGGGCAGCGCGTCGCCGCGCTTGCTCCGCCCCGCAGTGGTGGCGATCCACGCGTCACCTGGCGCGATGCCTCGGCCGACCCCGCCCGCTACGCGCACGATCTGTACGCCCGGCTGCGCGAACTCGACGCCCTCGGCGGCGATCTGCTACTGGTCGCGCTTCCGCCGGCCACGGAGGACTGGGCTGCGATTCGCGACCGGCTCGGGCGCGCCGCCGGCAGCCCGAAATAGGGGGCGAATCCGCCCGATATCGCGGCCTGCCGCCGAGTCGTCCTCCAGATAATGGCCGCATCCATGGTTGCGCGCAGGGGAGACGACGATGGGGACGAAACGGCGCACGGGTGCTGACAGAGAGCTGACAGGACCACAGCGGGCGGATGCCGGCATCGGCGAAGCCGTGAGCGCGGCCATCCGCAGCGGATTCGTGGTCGGCCGCGAAGTCCTCGTCGGGCGCGTGCCGGGAATCGTGGTCGGGTACAACATCGCCGGCGTTGGCCGCTTCGTCGGCCACGACTATCCCCTGGTGGTACGCACTGCGCTGGGCGTGGCCAAGTGCGGCGTCGACGAGGTGCTTCTGGCCTGATCGGCAGCAGGGCTCGCCGCTTCCTTTGCCCTTGCCCCGTTGCTATAATCCTGCCCTTCGGCGGGGGTGTAGCTCAGTTGGGAGAGCGCGACGTTCGCAACGTCGAGGCCAGCGGTTCGATCCCGCTCACCTCCACCAGCCTTCCCGCCGGCCGCTGCAACGTCCCAGCCCGCGGCAGCGCCCGGGGACAAGCAATTGCAGGCGGTTCGCGCCCGAGTTCGCGACTTATCTGGCCTATTTCCTCGGTAATATAGCGGCGGTAACCAAGGGGCCGGGTGCCGCGTGCTGAATTTCCTGAAACCGAAGACAGAGCCGGGCTGGCTGTCCGTCGCCTTGCGTGACGGCCGCGTCGATCTGGTTCATCTTCGCCGCGAGACTGGCCACCGACCGCGTGTGACCCTGGCCGACTCGGTTGAAAAACGGGACGGCGACTTGCCGACCCTGAGTGCGCTGAAGCGCTCGGTGGGACTCGATCGCTTCCGCTGCACTGCCCTGCTCAGCCACGGCCAATACCAGATGATCCAGGCCAGCGCGGTCGACGGTGCCCCCGACGAGGCGCGCGAAGTGATGCGCTGGCAGCTCAAGGACCAGGTCGAATTCCCGGTGGACAATGCCGCCATCGATCTGCTGCCGATTCCGTCCGACGGCCGATCACCCCAGGTCTTTGCCGCCATCGCGGCGGAAGCCGTGGTCGCCCCCCTGGTGCAGGCATTCCAGGAAGCACGCGTTCCGCTCGCCGCCATCGACCTTCCCGAGGTCTCGCAGCGCAACCTTGCGGCGCTGTTCGAGGAGCCGGGGCGCGGACTCGCGACGCTGATCTTCGACGAGGACGAGGGTCTGCTGACCTTTACCCGCGAGGGCGAACTGCTCGTCGTCCGCCACGTCGAGATCACTGCCCCGCAACTTGCCGCCGCCGACGCCGACAGGCGCGCCATGCTCTTCGAGCGCATCGCGCTCGACGTGCAACGCTCGCTGGACAACTTCGACCGCCTGTACAGCGCCGTGCCACTCGCCCACCTCGTGGTCGCCCCCATTCCCGGCGTCGATGGCTTCATCGACGCGCTGCGCGCCAACCTCACCGTGCACGTGGTGCCGCTCGACCTCGGCGCGGTGATCGACTTCGGTGCCGTTGCAGCCCTGCGCGATCCCCTGCGCCAGTTCCAGTGCCTGCGTGCGATCGGCGCGGCGCTGCGCGACGAGCCCGCCGCCCCATGAGCACCCAGATCAACCTCTACCACCCGCGCTTCCTGAAGAGCCGCGAGCGCCTGACGCTCTCCAATGTCGCGCTGATGGCGGGACTTGTCTATGCCGGCGTCGGACTGGGTGCCGGCTGGGCCTGGCAGCACGCCGCCGAGCGAAAGGAAGCCGCCGCCGCAGCGGAAGCGCAGGTGGCCGACACCCGGGCACGCGTCGATGCCGCGGCGAAGGCGGCCGAAGCGCGCAAACCGAGCGCACAGTTGATCGCCGACATCGAGAGCGCCGAGGCCACGTTGCGCCGGCGCGCCGAAATTGCCCAGCAGTTGGAGAGCGGTTCGGTCGGCAGCAGTCGCGGTTTCTCCGACTATTTGCGCGGCTTTGCGCGACAGGCGCAGGACGGCCTGTGGCTCACCGGATTCTTCATCGGTGCCGGCGGCAGCGACATCGAGATTCGCGGCCGGATGCAAAATGCCGGCGCCCTGCCCGAATACATCCGCCGGCTGGGCGGCGAAGCGGTATTCCAGGGTCGCAATTTCTCGGCGCTGAACATGACCCGGGCCGAGCCGCCCCCCGGTGCAGCCGCCGCTGCGCCGACCGGCGCCGCGCCCGTCGCCGGTCGCGAGCCGATCGAATTCGTCCTGGTGCCGAGCAAGCCGGTCGAAGCAAAGGAGTCCCGTCCATGAGCGCCCTGCGTACGCGCTGGACCGCCTGGTCGGCGAAGTACGCCGCACTGAGCCGGCGCGAGCGCGCACTGGTCGCTGCGGCCATCATCGGCGGCGGCGGCTTCGTGATGTTCGACTTCGCGGTTGATCGCTTCCTGGTGCGCGCACGCGCGGCCACCCGGGCCGAGACGGCAGCGCGCGCCGAAACCGCCCAGCTCGAGCTGCGTCTGGCCCAGCTGACGACGCAGAACGCCGACCCCGATGCCGAGAATCGCAAGCGACTGGCGCAGGCGCGCGGCGAGCTGGCGGCGGTCAGTCAGCGCCTTGCCCGCTTCGAAGCCGAAATGGTGCCGCCGGCCCGCATGCGAGCCTTCCTCGAAAGCCTGCTGGCGAAGAACCGCTCCCTTGAGCTGCTCGGCCTGCGCACACTGCCGGTGACCGAAATCGGCGCACCGGCCAAACCGGCGGCCGCCGGCGCTGACGGCAGTGCCACTGCCGCGCGGGACAACAAGGCCGCCACCGGCGAGGGCATCTACCAGCACGGGGTCGAGATCAGGCTGGCCGGAAGTTACAATGACCTCCTCAACTACCTTGCGGAGCTCGAGCGGATGCCGCAGCGCATGATGTGGCACAGCGTCAGCATCTCGGTCGACAAGCACCCGCGCAGCATCATGGTCCTGCGCATCCATACGCTAAGTCTTGACCGGAACTGGCTGGTCGTATGATGCGCCGCGCCCCCCTCATAGCTGCCACCGCCAGCCTGCTCTGGTCGGGTTTGACCCTCGCGCAGTACGCCGACCCGACGCGGCCGCCGGGTGCGAGTGCGGCCGACCCGGGATCGGGCGCGAGCGATGGAGGCGTGCAGGCGGTCATCGTCCGCCGCGGCAGCAAGACGACCGCTGTGATCAACGGCCAGCCGGTAAAGGTTGGCGGCTCGCTCGACGGCAAGCGCGTACTGCGCATCGGCGAGAGCGAGATCGTCCTGCAGGGCGACGGCGGCCGCGAGGTACTCAAGGTAATGCCGGCGGTGGACAAGGTGCCGGCCAAGAAAACGGCTGCCGCGCGGCAGCGAACCACGGGGACAGAACGACCATGAAGCCATCGACCCTAGCCCCCTGCGCCGCCGTACTTTGCGCCGCCCTGCTCGCGGCCTGCGCCGCACCCCAGCGCAGCGGCAACGAGGTGCTCGGCCAGATCAACGACGTGCTGCTGAAGTCGGCGACGGAGCGCAAGGCACCGGCCGCCGAAGCCGCCGACAAGTCCCTGATGCCGCCGCTGGCGCCGCAGGTTCCGGCCGAGGCGCCGGAGCCGCGCTTCGATCTCTCCGTCGTCAATGCGCCGGCGACGCAGGTATTCATGGCCCTCGTCTCGGGCACTCGCTACAGCATGCTGCTGCCGCAGGACATCAGCGGCAACATCACGGTCAACCTCAAGGACGTGACGCTGGCCGAGGCGCTCGACACCATACGCGAACTGTTCGGGTACGAGTACCGCATCCAGGGCAAGCGCATCTTCATCGAGCCGAACACGATGAAGAGCCGCGTGTTCCAGATCAACTACCTGGCCAGCCGGCGCCAGGGCAGCAGCGATTTGCGCGTCACCGGCGGCTCGATGACCACCGGTGCGGCGCCCGGTACCACGGCGGGCGCCACGCCGACGACCGCGCCCGGGCAGGCCACGCCGACCGGAACCGGCACGCAGACCCTGGCCCGCAGCAACGACACCAGCCGGGTCAGCATGCTCACCGACAGCGATTTCTGGGGCGACCTCAATCGCGCGCTGGTGGCCATCGTCGGCGCCACCGACGGACGCAGCGTGGTGGTCAATCCTTCTTCCGGCGTGGTACTGGTGCGCGCCCTGCCCAACGAGCTGCGCAGCGTCGAAAAGTACCTCCGGGCCACCCAGCTCATCGCCGAGCGCCAGGTCATGCTTGAGGCCAAGATCATCGACGTCACGCTGGCCGAGGACTACCAGGCGGGCATCAACTGGGGTGTGTTCAAGAGCGGGCCCAACAGCCGCACGGGGTTCGGCGTGGCGCAGCCGGGCGCAACCATCGGTGTCGGCAGCACGGCCCAGACGCTGGGGCAGGTGACTTCACCCACCCTGAGCGTGTCACCCGGCCTGCTCGGTTCGATCGCCGCCTCGGCCCTCAGCAAGGGCTTTATCGGACTCGCCTTCCAGACCTCGAACTTCACCTCGCTGCTGAACTTCCTGGAGACCCAGGGCAGCGTTTCGGTGCTCTCCTCGCCGCGCATCGCCACGCTCAACAACCAGAAGGCCGTGCTCAAAGTTGGCACCGATGAGCTGTTCGTCACCAACATCACTTCGTCGACCACCACGACCACGACGGGAACCGTATCGTCACCGAGCCTGACGCTACAGCCCTACTTCTCCGGCATCTCGCTCGATGTCACACCGCAGATGGACGAAGACGGCAACATCATCCTCCACGTACACCCGGCCATCAGCACGGTCGCAGAAAAGGAAAAGGTGATCGACCTGGGCGCGCTCGGCATCTATCGCCTGCCCCTCGCCACCAGCAGCATCAACGAAACCGACAGCATCGTCCGCGTCCAGAACGGAAACATCGTCGCCATCGGCGGCCTGATGCGGCAGGAACAGTCGGCCGACCGTTCGCAGCTGCCGGGCGCCACCGGCGCCGCTGCCAGCGTCCTCGGCCAGCGGGCCACGGCACTGAGCAAACGCGAATTGGTGATCCTCATCAAGCCCACCGTGATCGACAGCGACAAGGCCTGGACACAGGACCTCAAGGAGACCCAGGATCGCTTGCGGACCTATCCGTCGGGCAGGCTCGCGGAATAGCCCCGCCGGTCGATGTACCTGAACCATTTCGGCCTGCGCGAGCTGCCCTTCGGCCTGACGCCGGACACCAGCTACATCTATTCGGCCGACGCCCACCAGGAGGCGCTCAACACGCTGCTGGTCGGACTCGAATCCGGCGAAGGCTTCGTCAAGATCACCGGCGAGGTGGGGACCGGCAAGACGCTGCTGTGCCGGCGCTTCCTGGCGACGCTGAAGGAAGACCAGGTCGTCGCCTACCTGCCGAACCCGATGCTGGAGCCGCGCGTCCTTCTGCTGGCAATCGCCGAAGAGCTCGGCCTCGAACTGAACGGCCACGACTACCACTTCCACCTGACCAAGGAAATCAACCGCCACCTGCTCGAAATGGCGGCACAGGGCAAGCGCGTGGTGATCTGCATCGACGAGGCGCAGTCGATGCCGCTCGAAAGCCTGGAGGCGCTGCGCCTGCTCTCCAACCTCGAGACCGAAAAGCACAAGCTGCTGCAGGTGGTGATGTTCGGCCAACCGGAGCTCGATGAAAAGCTGTCCAATCCCGCGGTACGCCAGTTGCGCCAGCGCATCGTCTTCCATTACCGCATGCCCGGCCTGCGCGAGCCGGAGGCCCGGCACTACCTCGCGCATCGCTTGCGAGTCGCCGGGCATCGTGATGGCGACGTATTCCCGCCGTCGAGCGCGCGTCTGCTCTACCGCTGGTCGGGCGGCACGCCGCGCCTGGTCAACATCCTCGCGCACAAGTCGCTGCTGCTGGCCTACGGCGAGGGCCGCAGCCGGGTCGCACGCTCGCACGTGACACTGGCCGCGCGCGACACCGAGGGACTCAGGCGCCTGCCGTGGTGGCACAGGTGGTGACGTGAGCGTCGTCAACAAGATGCTGCGCGACCTCGATGCACGCCGGATCGGCGCGGACGAGCGCGCCGCATTGCCGACGGCAGTGACGCCGCTGGCCGCCCACGACGAACGGCGCCGCGGCCGCGCCGGCCCTTTGCTCGCCGCCATCCTGCTGCTTTCCGCGCTTGCCGTCGCGGCGTGGCT
>CAYTFA010000044.1:0-8672 GCA_964436755.1 uncultured Rhodocyclaceae bacterium
CGCGCCTTGGCGGTCATGCGCAGCACCTCGTAGTGCTGGTACAGGTGGTCGCGCAGGAAAAGCTTCAGGGCACGGTTCTCCGCCCGCATGGACTCGGTAAATCCGATCAGGGCCGGCGCAGCATGAACGTCGGCCGGACTGGCCGGTGCTACCTCCGCGATGCGGCGGGCGGATTCGGCCAGCAGGTCGGTCACCTGGGCGTCTATCATGCGGCGGACCGTCTCGTGCACGCGGCGGCGCGGTGCGAGGTCCGGATATTCCGCCTCCACCTCCGCAGCATGGCGGGCAAACAGGCTGACCTCGCGCAGCTGGTCCGTGCCCAGCAGCCCGGAGCGCAGGCCGTCGTCGACATCGTGGTTGTTGTAGGCAATCTCGTCGGCAAGATTGCAGATCTGCGCTTCGAGCGAAGGCCGCAGGCCGTCAAGGAAGCGACGGCCCAGTTCGCCCAGTTCCCGCGCCCGGACCGGCGGGCAGTGCTTGAGTATGCCCTCCCGCGTTTCGAACATCAGGTTCAGTCCATCGAAGGCCGCATAGCGTTCCTCGAGGCGATCGACGACGCGCAGGCTTTGCAGGTTGTGTTCAAACCCGCCAAAGTCCCGCATGCATTCGTCGAGGGCTTCCTGGCCGGCATGGCCGAAGGGGGTGTGCCCAAGGTCGTGGGCAAGCGCGACGGCTTCCGTCAGGTCGTCATTCAAGCGCAGTGCCCGTGCTATCGAGCGTGCGATTTGGGCGACCTCGATGCTGTGCGTGAGCCGCGTCCGAAACAGGTCCCCTTCGTGGTTTACGAAGACCTGGGTCTTGTATTCCAGTCGGCGGAATGCTGTCGAATGGACGATACGGTCACGATCGCGCTGGAACTCGCCACGCGCCTTGGGCCGGGGTTCGGCGTAGGCGCGACCACGGCTGCGGCCATCGTCGACGGCATACGGGGCGAGCTCAATCACTGCAGCACGCGTCGATCGCCGCCGAGATGTCTTCACGCGGTGTGTCGGCGCTGGTCACGGCCTCACCGATTGCCTTGAGCAAAACGAGACGCAGGCTGCCGGCCACGACCTTCTTGTCGTGCGCCATGATCTCCAGATAGCGCGGCGCCCCCAGGCGCGGCCCGGCAATCGGCAGTCGCGCGCGGCGCAGCAGCGAACGCACGCGGTCCACGTCGGCAGCGGCAAGCCAGCCGCGGCGACGGGATACCTCGGCTGCCATGACCATCCCCGCCGCCACCGCCTCGCCATGCAGCCAATGGCCGTAGCCGACACCCGTTTCGATGGCGTGACCAAAGGTGTGGCCCAGATTGAGCAGGGCACGGCCACCCTCACGGGCGGTTTCCAGCTCGTCGGCGGCCACCACCGCAGCCTTGTTCGCGCAGGACCTCTCGATCGCCTCTGCAAGTAGCGGGCCGTCCCGAGCCATCAATCCGTCCATGTTGCGATCGAGCCAATCGAGGAAGGGCAGGTCGCGGATCAGGCCGTACTTGATGACCTCGGCCATGCCCGCGGCCAGCTCGCGCTCGGGCAGCGTGACCAGCGTGTCGGTATCGGCCAGCACCAGGCAAGGCTGCCAGAACGCGCCCACCATGTTCTTGCCACGGGGATGGTTGATGCCGGTCTTTCCGCCCACCGAGGAATCGACCTGCGACAGCAGCGTGGTCGGCATCTGGATGAAGCGCACGCCCCGCTGGTAGGTCGCCGCAGCGAAGCCCGCCAGATCACCGACCACGCCACCACCCAGCGCGATGACGGTAGTCGCGCGGTCGCAGCGGGCTGCAAGCATCGCATCGTGAATGGCGTTGAGCGACTCCCAGTTCTTGTGGGCCTCTCCATCGGGCAGGATGACCGGTGTGATTCGAACCCCGATGTCGGCCAGGGCCGCGCTCACTTGCGGCAGGTACAGCGGCGCCACGGTGTCGTTCGTGACGACAACCGCGTGTGCGCTGACCAAGCAGGACCGCAGCAGATCGCCGCGCGCGAGCAGGCCGCCGCCGATCTCGATCGGATAGGTACGCGCACCAAGTTCGACGGTCAATTGCCGCATTTCCGGTCCAATTCCTTTTCGACCTGCTTTACCAACTGGCTTACGCTTCCGGCCAGGCTATTGACCACGATATCTGCGATTTCGCGGTAGAGGGGATCGCGTTGCGCGAACAACTCCTGAAGTTTGGCAAGCGGATCCGCCACCTGCAGCAGCGGCCGGTTCGGATCGAGTCGCGTACGTTCGAACAGAAGGGACGGCGTCGCATGCAGGTAGACAACCGTACCGCCACGCCGCAATGCGGCCCTGTTCTGCTCGCGCAGGACAGCTCCCCCGCCAGTGGCGACGACCTGCCCGCTACCATCCGCCAGTTCGGAAATTACGCGCGTCTCGCGATCGCGAAATCCCTGCTCACCCTCGATGTCGAAGATCACCGGTATGCGAACTCCGGTGCGCGCCTCGACTTCATGGTCCGCATCGACGAAGCGCCTATGCAGCCGGCGCGCCAGTTGCCGCCCGACGGTCGTCTTGCCGGCTCCCGGCATGCCCACCAGGAAAATATTGTCCTTGCCCGCATTCACCGTTCGATTCTAGCAGCGCACGAAAAAAGGGCCGGCACAGGGCCGGCCCCACTTATCCGGTATTCCCGGCGCCTAGCGCTGTGCCAGCGACTCCGCAACGATGCGCGGCGTGATGAACACGAGCAGCTCGCTGCGGGTTGCGCTCTTGGATGTCGTCTTGAACAGGAAGCCGACGTAGGGCAGGTCGCCGAAGAACGGAACACGATCCTGCGTCTGCGTTTCGCTTTCGATCGCAAAACCGCCGATGACGACCGTGCCGCCGTTTTCCACCATGACGTTCGTAGTCACGGTATTGCTGTCGAGGCTACCCGTGGTTGCATTGGTAATCGTGCTCTTGGCGATGTTGAGTTCCAGGCTGATCCGGTTGTCGGGATTGATCGAGGGCGTAACACCCAGGGTCAGCGGCGCAGAGAAGGTCTGGTAGATCGGCAGGCCCGTGGTGGCATTGACGCCGGCAAGGATGGTGACCTGGCGAGTGTAGTTGATCGTCGCCGCCTTGCGGTTCAGCGTGATGATGCGCGGCGCGGAAACACTCTTGTTGCGCGAGTCGTTCTCCGCAGCCTGCAGCTCTACAGAAACCAGCCGGGTCGCCGCGGCATTGAACAGCATGAAGCCGAAGTTGCCTGCACCGGCAAGCGAGTAGCTTGGGCGGAATATCACCGGAGTTGCCGACAGGGAAGGGGTTGCCGGCGGATTGCCGAACACGTCGACATTACCCGTCGCCAGGCCGTTGTTGGGGGAGGCGCTGAAGGCGATTCGGGTGTTCGTTCCCGGTATCTGGTAGCCCCCACCGGTTTGCATGGCACCTGCAGTCAGGCGAACCCCGAGCGAGTTGGCGAATCCGGTCGAGGCCTCGACGATGCGCGCCTCGATCATCACCTGCTTGGGCGGAATGTCTACGCTGCGGATGACTTCGCGGATGGCGTCGACCACGGCCTGCGTATCGCGGACGAAGACCTGGTTTGTCGCGTCGTGTATGGAGATTCCACCCCGCGCGGACAGCATGCCGCGCGCCTGCGGAGTCCCGGTACCGGCTGCCGCGGCACCACCGGCCGGTGCCGCACCGCCGGGAGCAGCACCACCACCGCCACCGCCAGGAGAGGCTCCTGTGGCCGGGTTATTCGAGAAGCTGCTGTTGACCAGCGAAACGATGTCGGAGCCCTTCACGTAACTCAGCTTGAACGACTCGGCAACCAGGGGCGCAGTGTCATTGGCACGGGTGAGCTCGTCGGCCAGGTCCTGGTCACGCTTCTGCAGGATCGCCCGGTCGCCGAAGAGGACCACGTCATTGCGCACCCGCATGCCGGCATTGACCTGCGCCATGATGATTTCCAGCGCCTGATCGTAGGGAATGTTGTCGAGGTTCGCCGATACGGTCCGGCCGTTGAGCGACGGATCGACGATCACGTTCTTCCCGGAAATATCGGCCAGCGTGCGCAGCACCATGGTCGCATCGGCACCGAAGAAGTTGATCGATACCTTCTGGCCCTGCTGGCCGGTCTGCACCAGTTTATTGACGTCGTCGACCGGAATCGGCTTGATCTCGATGGTGAGCTGGTTGTTCGCCAGGTGGGCCTGGTGGAACCAGCGGCCCCGCGCAGCGATGTCCATGCGCGTGACGTTGCCCGTCCCGCGCGAGGTGATGCTGGTCACGGGAGTCGCGAAGTCGTTCACATCGCGCTTGTTCTGCAGGCGGTCGGGAATCTCGACGTCGCGCATCTCGACGATGAGCCCCACACCCGAGCGGCGAATGTCGATCGGCACCGTGCCGTCGGTCAGGTCGATCACGATCGATGCCTGGCCCTCCTCGCCACGGCGGAATACGATGTCGCGTACTGCCGCCAACTCAGGAGCAAGTGGCGCCTTGGCTGCCGCTGGAGAGGCCGGCGACCCGACATATACGCTGGGCGCGGATTCCTGATTGGCCTGGGCACCCTGTGCCTCGAGGCGAATGAACAAGACGTCGCCGGCCAGCTCGGTCGAAAACTTGGTCGGTCGATAGAGGTTGAGTACAAGCCGCGTCAGTTTCTCGGTCTGCACCAGATTCAGACTCTTGAGGTCGCCCGAGGTCACACTCTGCAGGGTTTGTCCGGTCTGGTTGTCGGTATCGGGAAAGTCAAGCACGACGCGTGGGGGATCCAGAACGCTCCAGTTGCCGGGAAGCGCCTTCAGGGGGGCAGCCATTTGCACCTTGAGCAGCACCTGGTCGCCCTCGCGGCGCACCTGGACCTGCTTGATCGAGTTTTCCGCCGCCAGCGCGATATCTGCAAGGCCCAGACAGAGCCCCGCGAGAGCGATTGCGGCTACGCGAATAGTCTTCATCAACGTCCTCCTTCCTTGGGCACCGCGAGCACCTTTTCCTGCTCGACCCAGGCACCCCCTGCATCTTTTACCGTCTCGACCACCGTGATGCCGTCACGCGTGATGGCCGTGATCTTGCCAAAGCTGCGTCCGATGTATTCGCCGACGCGCACGTGCTTCGGCTTGTTTGGCGGCGGAGTCTGGATCAGCGCGTAGGGCACGGCTCCGGCCATGATGACGCCAACGACTTTCAGATCCTCGAGAGGGAAGGCCTCGAGCGGCTGCTTCGGCCGCGAGCGGTCGGGAGCCGTCTTGTCGGCAATGGCATCCTGTGTAGATATCTTGCCCGGCGCGAACGGCGCGATCAGGGCCTCCGAATTGTAGGCAACGACCGGGAACGCCTTGATTTCGGGAAGCGGCGCCACGCGTCCCTTCATGCCCTTGGCTTCTTCCTTCATCCAGTCGCGCAAATCCTGATGTTCTTCGGCTGCACAACCGAACAGCAGAAGTGCGCTTCCAAGCACCATGGCGAGGACATAACCCGGGCGCATCACTTCTTGCCTCCCTTGCCGGCCTGCGCCTTCTTCTGATTGGCGATCTCGGCTTCATCGAGATAGCGGAAGGTCTTCGCCGTGGTCTTCAAGGACAGACTGGACCCGGTCGTCGGAGACAGGTTGATGTCGTTCAGCGTCACGATGCGTGGCAGCTTGGCCAGATCACCGGTAAATGCCCCGAGGTCGTGGTAGGTCCCGGTCAGGGACAGCGTGATCGGTACCTCGGCGTAGAACTCCCGCGGCGCCTCGCCGCCCGGCTTAAACAGTTCGACGGAGAGGCCGCGCGCCTGCGCCGCCTTGTTGATGTCGACCAGCATGTCGCCCATCTCGGCCTGGTTGGGCAGTTGCCGCAGCAGTGCGCCGAACGAGCGATCGATTTCGGCGAGCTGTCGCCTGTGCTCGTCGAGGTTGACGGCCTGCCGCTTCTTGTTCACCCAGTCTTCCTTGAGCTTCGATTCCTGCGCGCGCTTGCCCTCGAGTTCCTCGAGCTGGACGCTCCAGCCGATCGCGCCGAAACCCCAGGAGGCCGCAATGAGAGCGACGAACAGTCCCAACAGGATCACGATGCGCGGCGCGAGCGGCCACAGTCCGGGGTCCTTGGGATCGAGTGTCTTGAAATCGTCGGCCAGCTGCTGGAAATCGATCAGCGGCTTCTTCGGTGCAGCTTCTTCCTGCTTTTCGCCCGGACGATCGCCGCCCCGCTCGACCTTGGGCTTGCGCTTGAGCAGCGATTTGAGATCGGGCAGCTTCATCACTTCTTCCCTTGCGCCGCAGCCGCCTTGGGCGCCGGATCGGCCGTCGTCTGCCGCTTGATCTGGGTGGTAATGCTAAATGCGTTGAGGCGCCGGTTGCCGACGGTCTCCGCCTTGGTCTCGACAAGTGTCGAACGCTCGAGCACCGGCGATTCGTCGAAATTATTCATCAACGTCGTAACACGCGCGTTCGACTGCGCGTAGCCGGTAATTTCCAGCTTGGCTCCGGTCTGCTTCAAGGTCCGCAGGTAGATCCCTTCGGGAACGTTCTTGGCCAGTTCATTGAACAGGTGCACGGTCTCTGTCCGATTGGCCTGCAGCGACTCGATCACGCGCTTGCGCGCGAGCAGCGCATCCGTCTGCTCCTTGATCTTCTTGATCTCGTCGATTTCCTTGTCAAGGCTAGCGATCTCGCGCTTGAGGAATTCGTTCTTCTCATCCTGCACGTTACTGCGCGCGTTGATGATCGAGTAGCCGAGGAACCAGATCAGGCCCGCCAGCACCGAAACCAGACCGAGCAGCACATAGAACTGCTGCCGGCGCGCCTTGCGCTTGGCTTCGCGGTGGGGTAGCAGGTTGATGCGGATCATTGATCGAACTTCCGCAGGGCAAGGCCGCAGGCGATCATCAGCGAAGGCGCGTCCGAGGAAAGCTGCTTGGCGCGAATGCGCGGCGAAATCACCATGCCTGCAAACGGATCGGCGAGCAGGGTATTAACGTTGGTGCGCTGGTTCACCACCTCGGCAACCCCTGGCACCAGAACGGCGCCGCCGGAGAGGATGATGTGATGCACCTCGTTATAGGGTGTCGAAGTAAAGAAGAACTGCAATGCCCGCGCCACTTCTTGGGCAAGGTTCTCGATGAAGGGGTGCAGGATTTCCGCCTCGTAGTTGTCCGGCGGCGTCCCGGAGCGCTTGAGCGCTTCGGCCTCTTCCGGCCCCATGCCGTAGGCACGCATGATCTCGTCGGTTAGCTCGGCGCCGCCAAATGCCTGCTCGCGGCCATAGAGCTGCTGATCATCCTTCATCACGGTGACCTTCATCGCCGTGGCGCCAACTTCCACCAGAGCAATGATCTGTCCCACACCCGCACCCGGTAGCTGCTTTACGACCAGTTCATAGGCAGACTGGATCGCATAACCCTCGACATCCATGACGACCGGCTTGAGCAGGGCCAACTCGGCGGCCGCGACACGGTCCTCGACCTTTTCCTTGCGCGAAGCGGCCAGCAGTACCTCGACATCCTCCGGATTCGCCGGTGCCGGACCAACCACCTGAAAGTCGAGATTGACTTCCTCGAGCGCGAAGGGGATGTACTGGTTTGCCTCGGATTCCACCTGCACTTCCATTTCCTGCTCGCGCAGGTTGGCCGGGAGCGTGATCTTCTTTGTGATCACGGCCGACGTCGGCAGCGCCAGCGCGACGAATCGGGTCGAACTGCCCAGCCGCTTCCAGCAGCGTTGCAGGGTGTCGGCTACCGCCTCGAGCGACGAGAAGTTGCCGTCGAGCAGCGCATCCTTGGGCAGCGGCTCTATGGCATAGCGCTCGACCCGGGGCTGCCCCTTGCCGGCGTCGACAAGCTCGACCATCTTGACCGAGGTCGAACTGATGTCCACGCCAATCAGCGGGCGCAGCTTCGGATTAAAGATCGACTTGATGGCCGAAAAATCGATCTGCAAAGATTTTTTCCTTTAAAAATATTGCGTTACACGCAATACAGATAATTTACTTCAGATGCTAGCAGCAACTATATCGGCTGTAAAGCCAAATCATTGAGGGCAACCCGTCAGGCCGTGTCTCCAGCGCCACAGCTATAATTTGCCGGCACCCACCTTTTTCGACCCTACGTGCCGCTTCCCGACCTTCCTGCCCCCGCCCGCTGGGCACTCTATGCCCTGCTTGCGATCGGCGGCACGCTGCTCGGGCTGGCCTCCCTGGCTGGGATTGCCCTGATCCTAGCCTATCCGCAGCTGCCATCGGTGGAAGTATTAACCGATTATCAGCCAAAAATTCCCTTGCGCATTTTCTCCGCGGACGGCCACCTGATCGGGGAGTTCGGCGAGGAGCGGCGCAACTTCGTCCTGATCAAGGACGTGCCGGCCGTCATGAAGCAGGCCATTCTGGCCGCCGAAGACGAGCGCTTCTACCAGCATCCCGGCATCGACACCCTGGGCGTGCTGCGGGCCGCCTACTCCAACTTCGTCGGCGGCGGCAAGCGCCAGGGCGCTTCGACGATCACCATGCAGGTGGCCCGCAACTTTTTCCTTTCGAGCGAAAAGACGGTCACGCGCAAGCTGTACGAAATGCTCCTGGCCTTCAAGATCGAGCACAACCTGAGCAAGGACCAGATCCTCGAGATCTACGTCAACCAGATCTTCCTCGGCCAGCGCGCCTACGGCTTTGCCGCCGCCGCGCAGATCTACTTCGGCAAGCCCCTCAAGGACCTCAGCGTCGCAGAGGCCGCCATGCTCGCCGGGTTGCCGAAGGCACCTTCGGCCTATAACCCGGTCGCCAATC
>CAYTFA010000044.1:8689-9344 GCA_964436755.1 uncultured Rhodocyclaceae bacterium
TGCGCAACTGCGCCAGCGCTACGTGCTGCGCCGCATGCACGATCTCGATTACATCGACGAGGCGCAATGGAAGGCCGCGCAGGGCGAGGTGCTCCACGTCAAGCGTGACGTCAACGATTTCGGCGTGCACGCCGAGCACGTCGCCGAAATGGCCCGCCAGATAGCCGCCGAGCGCTTCCCCGACGATGTCTATAGTCGCGGCCTGCGCGTCATTACCACCATCAATCGCGACGACCAGCGCGCCGCCTACCAGTCGGTGCGCAAGGGAGTCATCGAATACGACCGGCGCCACGGCTATCGGGGTGCCGAGGCCTATGTTGACCTGAAGGACGTTACCGGCGACCAGGATGAGGAACTGGAGGAACTCCTCGCCGAGTTCGACGACAGCGACGACATGCTTCCGGCGATCGTGCTCGATGCCGGTCCGAGGCAGGTTCGCGCCTACCTGCGCGGCGGCGAGCTGCTGAAAATCGGCGAGGATGGACTCAAGTTCGCCGCGCGCATGCTCGACGACAAGGCGCCCGCCAACAAGCGCATCCGTCGCGGCGCCGTGGTGCGCGTGCAGAAGATCGACAAGGCCTGGCAGATTGTCCAGCTGCCGGAAGTCGAGGCGGCCTTCGTCGCCGCCAGCCCGGTGGACGGCGCCATCCGCGCG
>CAYTFA010000045.1:0-9284 GCA_964436755.1 uncultured Rhodocyclaceae bacterium
ACCAGGCCGTGGCCGAGCGCTATCGCCAGCACTTCCTCTCACGCGACCGGGAATTGCAGTTGTTCGAAGGCATCGCGCCGTTGCTCGACGAACTGGCGGCGGCCGGCCATGCGCTGGCGGTCGCCACCGGCAAGACGCGCAAGGGCCTGGAACGGGCGATGCGTACCAGCGGGCTGCAGGCGCGCTTTCACGCCTCGCGCTGCGCCGACGAGTGTCATTCCAAGCCGAATCCGCAGATGCTCGAGGAGTTGATGCAGGAGTTCGGCGTCGGTGCCGACGTGACGCTGATGATCGGCGACACCACGCACGACATCCTGATGGCCCGCAACGCCGGCGTCGGGGCGCTGGGCGTGGCCTATGGCGCCCATCCGCGCGAGCAGCTCGTGGCCGAGGGTCCGCTGTTCTGTGCCGAGGACGTTGCCCAGCTGACGCAGTGGCTGCGTACCCACGCGTGATTCGGCGACGCATCTGCTCGGCTGCCGAACTGTCCGAAGGCGGGATTGGGCTGCGCTTCGAGGTGGCGCGCGGCGGCCAGCCGGCACCGGCGTTTGCGATTCGCTTTCGCGGCCGCGTTAATGCCTTTGTCAACCGCTGCGGCCACCTGCCGGTCGAACTGGACTGGGAGCAGGGCCGGTTCTTCGACCATTCCGGCTTATACTTGATTTGCGCCACGCATGGCGCGCTCTACGATCCGGAGACGGGCCGCTGCCTCGGCGGACGCTGCAACGGCAAGGGCTTGGAGGCAGTGGAGGTTGTCGAGGATGATGGACAGGTTTTCCTGGTGGAAGAAGAAGGCGGAGCCGGTACCCATGGCTGAAGGCGGCGAGACCAACTGGGAGCGCAAGGTGCTCGAAGGACTCGCGCGCGAACTCGTCGCCGAGCAGCGGCGCAAGCGCCGCTGGGGGATATTCTTCAAGCTGCTCGGATTCGCCTATCTCGCGGTGATCCTCGGCGTCGTGGTCGATTGGGGCCAGACGGAGAAGACCGTCGAAGGAACGAAGATCACTGCGCTGGTGAACCTCACCGGCGTCATCCGCGCGAACGGCGACGCCAGCGCCGAGCACGTCATCAGCGGCCTGCAGGCCGCCTTCGAGGACAAGCACACGGCCGGCGTGATCCTGCGCATCAACAGCCCCGGCGGCAGCCCGGTGCAGTCCGGAATCATCAATGACGAAATCCGGCGCCTGCGCGGCAAGTATCCCGCCATTCCGCTGCACGTCGTGGTCGAGGACGTCTGTGCCTCCGGCGGCTATTACGTCGCGGCAGCGGCAGACAAGATATTTGTGGACAAGGGCAGCATCGTCGGCTCGATCGGCGTGCTCATGGACGGCTTCGGCTTCACCGGTACCATGGACAAGCTCGGCGTCGAGCGACGCTTGCTGACTGCAGGCGAGAACAAGGGCTTCCTCGATCCGTTTTCGCCGCAGAACGAGCACCACAAGGATCACGCCCGGCAGATGCTGGCGGAAATCCACGAGCAGTTCATCGACGTGGTACGCAAGGGCCGTGGCAAGCGCCTCAAGGAAACGCCGGAGATGTTTTCGGGGCTGATGTGGAGCGGGGCAAAGAGCATAGAGCTCGGCCTTGCCGACGGCTACGGTACCGTGGATAGCGTCGCGCGCGACGTGTTCAACGCGTCGGACGTGCGCGATTTCAGCGTCAAGCAGAACATTGCCGAGCGGCTCGCCAAGCAGTTCGGCGCGGACATGGCCGAAGGCGTCGCGAACGCCCTGGCGCGCGTTACGCTGCGCTGATCGTTCCTGCCGACAAGTCGGCCAGCAGGCGCTCCTGCGCACTGATGCGGTCGCGTTTGGTCGGGCTGATCCGGTAGCTGCCCTCGCCATCCATCGTCCACGCCTGGACGTTGTCGGCGAGATAGGGCTGCAGCCCCTCCTTGAGCACCCGCCGCTTGAGCTTGGGCTCGAGGATCGGAAAGCAGATTTCGATGCGACGGAAGAAATTCCGCTCCATCCAGTCGGCACTCGACAGATAGATGTTCTCGCGCCCGTCGGCGTGGAAATAGAAAATGCGGTGGTGCTCCAGAAAACGCCCGATCACCGAGCGAACGCGGATGTTTTCCGACAGCCCCTTGACCTCGGGGCGCAGTGAGCAGACGCCGCGCACGAGGAGATCGATCTCGACGCCGGCCTGGCTGGCCTCGTAGAGCGCGGCGATCACTTCGGGTTCCAGCAGCGAATTCATCTTGGCGATGATGCGGGCCGGCTTTCCCGCGCGCGCCGCCTCGGTCTCGGCGCGGATTGCGGCGAGCATGTTGGAGTGCAGCGAAAAGGGCGCCTGCCAGAGGTGCTTGAGCGCCATTGCCTTGCCCAGGCCGGTGAGCTGCTTGAATACCTCGTTGACGTCGTCGCCGATCTCCGGATTCGCCGTCAGCAATCCGAAGTCGGTGTAGAAGCGCGTCGTACGCGGATGGTAGTTTCCGGTTCCCAGATGCACGTAACGGCGGTAGCCGTGGTCCTCCCGGCGCAGCACCATCAGCATCTTTGCGTGCGTCTTGTAGCCGACTACCCCATACACCACGTGGGCGCCGACCTCCTCGAGGCGAGCTGCGATCGACAGGTTGGCCTCTTCGTCGAAACGGGCCATCAGCTCGACGACGACGGTGACTTCCTTGCCTTTTTCCGCCGCTCGCAGCAGGTGCTCCATGAGCACCGAGTCGGTTCCCGTGCGATACACGGTCATCTTGATCGCCACGACCTGCGGGTCGTCGGCGGCCTGCTGCAGCATCTGGATGACGGGCGTGAAGGACTGGAACGGGTGATGCAGCAGGATGTCGTTGCGGCGGATGCTTTCGAAGATGTCATAGCGCTTGGTAAGCACCTTCGGCAGCCCTGGCTGGAACGGCGGGTAGAGCAGGTCGGGGCGGTCTACCCGGTCGGGCACCGAAATCAGGCGGACCAGGTTGACGATTCCGGGTACGCGGTAGAGGTCGCACCGCTCGAGACCGAACTGCTGCAGCAGGAAGTCGGTCATGACCTCGGAGCAGTTGTCGGCGACTTCGAGGCGCACGGCATCGCCGAAGTGGCGCTGCGGCAGTTCGCCCTGCAGTGCGAGGCGCAGGTTCTTGACCTCCTCGTCGTCCACGAACAGGTCCGAATTGCGCGTCACCCGGAACTGGTAGCAGCCCAGCACCTTCATCCCCGCGAACAGCTCGCCGACACAGTCGTGGAGAATGGACGAGAGGAAGACAAAACCGTACTCCTCCTTGCATAGCTCCCCGGGCAGGCGGATCACGCGCGGCAGGGCGCGCGGGGCCTGGACGATGGCCGCGCCGGAACTGCGGCCGAAGGCGTCCGTGCCTTCCAGCTCGACAGCGAAGTTGAGGCTCTTGTTGAGCACGCGCGGGAACGGATGCGAAGGGTCGAGCCCGATCGGCGTCAGCACGGGCATGACTTCGCGCAGAAAGAACTCGCGGATCCACGTGCGTTGGGCGTCGCTCCACAGGCTGCGGCGGAAGAAGGCGATGCCCTGCTTTTCCAGTGCGGGCAGGATGGTGCCGTTGAGCAGCGCGTATTGCTCGGCGATGAGGCGATGGGCTTCCTCGGTGACGCGGTTGAAGACTTCGAGCGGCGTCGCACCGTCGGCACCGGCGGCATGGCTGCCGAGCTTGATCTGCTCCTTGAGGCCGGCAACCCGTATCTCGAAGAACTCGTCGAGGTTCGAGGAGACGATGCAGAGGAATCGCAGCCGCTCGAGCAGCGGCACCCGCTTGTCGGCAGCCTGGGCCAGCACGCGCCGGTTGAAGGCGAGCAGGGAAAGTTCGCGATTGAGGAACTGGTCCGGCAGGAATCGTCGCGACGGGGACATGTGCGGCCTGGTGATCTTTGACGGGCGATTGTAACGGGATAGTCGCTGCGAATATTGCAGCGATGTTACGGCGTGTCGGGTGCCGCCACAGCCCACCCGGAGCTAGAATGCCGCCATGGCCTATGAACTGATCGCCGCAGTCGATCTGGGGTCAAACAGCTTCCGGCTGCAGGTAGGCCGGGTGGTCGGCAACCAGATCTATCCCCTCGACGGCCTGAAGGAGTCGGTGCGCCTGGCTGCCGGTCTCGGCCCGGACAAGCGGCTCGATGCGGCGGCCCAGCAGCGTGGCATCGACGCGCTGGCCCGGTTTGCGGAGCGCCTGCGCGGCTTCGACGCGGGCGCGGTTCGCGCCGTGGCGACGAACACCCTGCGCGTGGCGAAGAACTCGGCCCAGTTCCTTGAAAAGGCAGAGGCCGCGCTCGGCTTTCCCATCGAGGTGATTGCCGGCCGGGAAGAGGCGCGCCTGATCTATCTCGGCGTTGCCCATACCCTGGCCAACCCCAAGACGCGGCAGCTGGTGGTCGATATCGGTGGCGGTTCGACCGAATTCATCATCGGCGAAAACATCCACCCGATGCGTCTGGAGTCGCTGTACATGGGCTGTGTCAGTTTCAGCCTGCGCTTCTTTCCCGGAGGGCGCGTGGACAAGCGCTCCTTCAAGGAGGCCGAATTGGCCGCGCGGCGGGAACTGCAGGCGATCGAGCACGCCTACCGGGAAACCGGCTGGGACGAGGCGATCGGGTCCTCGGGGACGGCCAAGGCCATCGTCGACCTGCTGGAGATGAACGGCTACTCGGCGCACGGAATCACGCGCGAGGGGCTGGAGCGGCTGCGGGCCGACCTGTTCCAGGCGGGAGATGCCTCCCGCCTCAAGCTCGAGGGTCTGCGCCCGGACCGGATTCCGGTACTGCCCGGCGGCCTGGCGATCATGTGGGCCGTTTTCAAGGAATTCGGGCTGGAGCGGATGGAGTTTTCCGAGGGTGCGCTGCGGCTCGGCGTGCTTTATGACCAGCTCGGCCGCTATCACCATGACGATCTGCGCGATGCCACCGTCAATCGTTTCATGCAGCGTTACGAGATCGACCGGCGGCAGGCGCAGCGCGTTGCCCACACCGCACTGGCCCTGCTGGCGCAGCTCGTGCCGGAAAGCCGCGCGGAAGGGCATGCCGATGCGCGCTTCCTGACCTGGGCGGCACGCCTGCACGAAGTCGGCATCTCGATTGCCCATTCGAGCTATCACAAGCACAGCGCCTACATCATTGCCAACGCCGACATGCCCGGCTTTTCGCGGCGCGACCAGTTGCGGCTGGCGCGCGTCATCCTGGCCCATCGCGGCAAGCTCGAGCGGGCCCAGCCGCTGGCAGGTGAGGCGGCGGAATGGACGCTGATCTTCTGCCTGCGCACGGCGGTGCTGCTGCATCGCTCGCGCGACGACCGTCCGCTGCCGGCTTTCGAGGCGGAATTCGCGCCACGCGGGTTCCGCCTTGCGCTCGGCGGTGACGGTCTCGATGCGCTGCCCCTGACGACCGCTGCGCTCGATGACGAAGCGCAGCAATGGTCCGGTATCGGCGGCGAGTTGCGCATCGACCGCAATTCCTGACGGCGCGCGGCCCGGCGGGGGCGAAGCCGTGTTTATAATCGCCGCTCCCCGATCGTCCGGATGCGGTCCCGCCAGATGTCCCTCGCGCGTATCGAAGTCAATGTTCGCGACGGCGAACGCGTCGCCCGGCTCTCAGGACGCTGGACCCTGGCGACTACTTCGACGCGTGCCGATGCTCTCGACGCGGAACTGCGGCGCGCCGCGGACGAGAAATGCGCCTGGGATTGCCTGGAAGTGGAGGCGCTCGACAGCGCCGGCGCCATGCTCTTGTGGCGCGCATGGCAGCGCGTGCTGCCGCCGAACCTTGCCATCCGCCCCGAGCACTGGCGCGTGCTCGAGCGCATCGAGGCCGCCGACCGCCTGCCGCGCGAGGGTGTCGTGCCGCGTTCGCCGTTGCACTGGGTCATGGTGCTCGGCAATGCGACGATCGGCATCTATCGCCATGCCGCCGATTTCGTCGCTCTGATCGGGCAGTTCTTCATCGACCTCGCCTACGTGGTGCGCAATCCGGTCGACATGCCGCGTCGCGAGATATCCGCGAACATGTACAAGAGCGGCGTTCGCGCCATGCCGGTAACCGCGCTGGTCGGCTTCCTGATCGGCGTCGTGCTTTCCTACCTGTCGGCCCTGCAGTTGCGCCAGTTCGGCGCCGACATCTTCATCATCGACATCATCGGTCTCGGCATCGTGCGCGAGCTGGGCCCGGTGCTGGTGGCGATTCTCGTCGCCGGGCGCTCGGGCTCGGCCATGACGGCCCAATTGGGGGTCATGCGCGTCACCGAGGAGATCGATGCGCTGGCGACGATGGGCGTCCAACGCTCGTTGCGCCTGGTGTTTCCCAAGGTGGCGGCGCTGATCGTCACCCTGCCGCTGCTGGTGCTGTGGGCAACCGCGATCGCCCTGATCGGCGGGATGGTGTCGGCCCAGTTTCAGCTCGACATATCCTACGGGTTCTTCTTCCAGACACTGCCGCGTGTCGTACCTGCCGCCAACCTGATCATCGGACTGCTCAAGGGCGCGGTGTTCGGCATGTTCGTCGCCCTCGTGGCCTGCCACTTCGGCCTGCGCGTACGTCCGAACACCGAAAGCCTTTCCGCCAACACCACGGCTTCGGTGGTTTCCGCCATTACCATCGTGATCGTGATCGATGCCGTCTTTGCCATCCTGACGCGCGACATCGGACTGCCCGAATGAGTGCGGACCCGACCAGGCCGGTTATCCGCATCCGGGACCTATCCACCCGGTTCGGCGAGACATGGATCCACCGGGGCCTGGAACTCGACGTCGCCCGTGGCGAACTGGTATCGCTGGTCGGCGGTTCCGGCAGCGGCAAGACGACCCTGCTGCGCATGGTGATCGGACTGCTGACACCGACATCGGGCCGCATCGAACTGTTCGGCGAGCCCCTGTTCGGCGGCGGAATCGGCCGCGAACGCGCCTTGCGCCAGCGCTTCGGCGTACTGTTCCAGCACGGCGCGTTGTTCTCCGCGTTCAATGTGTACGACAACATCGCGTTTCCCTTGCGCGAACTGCGTCGCTACGACGAAGGTGCGATCCACGACCTGGTCCAGCTCAAGCTTTCGATGGTTGAACTGCTGCCGCGCCACGGCCGGCTGATGCCGTCCGAACTCTCCGGTGGCATGGTCAAGCGCGTAGCCCTGGCGCGGGCCCTGGCGCTCGAACCGGAACTGCTGCTGCTCGACGAGCCGACGGCGGGCCTCGATCCCGACCGGTCGGACAGCTTCGTGCGGCTGATTCGCATGCTGTCCGAGGAACTGGGACTGACGGTGATGCTCGTCACCCACGACCTCGACACGCTGGCCGCGCTGTCCACGCGCGTTGCCGTGCTGGCCGAACAGAAGATCCTCGCCTACGGAACGACGGAGGAGATCATCGCCGTCGACCATCCCTTCATTCGCAACTTCTTCCTCTCCGAACGCAGCGTACGGGCCCTGCAGAACTCCCGTCCCGCCGCCGTTCCCCATTGAAAGGAAATCCATGGAGAACCGATCGCACGCGCTCGTGGCCGGTTTGTTCACTATATTCTTCGGTCTCGCCGCCATTGTCGCCATCTGGTGGCTGGGGCAAAGCGACCCGACGACCCTGGGCTACGTCCTCGAAACCCGTGGCAACGTGACCGGCCTCAATCCGCAGGCGCAGGTGCGCTATCGCGGCATTCGCGCCGGGAAAGTCGAATCCATCGAGCCGGACGACTTCGATCCCCGGGTACTGCTGGTGACGATCTCGCTCGACAACCGCTTCAAGCTGACCAAGGGCAGCACGGCAACGCTTGGCTACCAGGGCGTGACAGGCCTGGCCTACGTTCAGATCGAGGATGATGGTTCGTCCGCCGAATTGCTGACATCGACCGACGGCAACATGCCGCACCTCAAACTCAAGCCGACGCTGCTCGACACCCTCGGCGAAAAGGCCGGGGACATCGTGGGGCAGATCAGCACCATTTCGGTACGGCTCGGCAAGCTGCTCGACGAGAAGAACGTGCAAAACGTGTCCCGCACCCTGGACAACCTGGCGACTGCCTCGGACGGCCTGCGGGAAATGCCGGCCATCCTGGCCTCGGCGCGCGAAGCCCTGTCCGAGCAGAACCTGCGCAATCTTAGGCAGATCCTGGCCCACGTGGAGAAGACGGCCGGGGAAAGCGCGCCCCTGACGGTGGAGATGCGGGAACTCGTGAAGTCGATGGCGGTGCTTTCGCGCCGACTGGATGGCGTCGCGGCCCATGCCAGCGAGGAAACGCTGCCCCAGGCCAATGCCCTGCTGCGCGAACTGGCGGCCAGTTCGCGACAGTTGTCGCGTGTGCTGGGTGACCTCGAAAGCAATCCGCAAATGCTCTTGTTCGGGCGCAATGCAAGCCAGCCGGGACCGGGCGAATCCGGCTATTCGGCACCGGCGCGAAGGGGAGAATAATGATGAAGAAATTCTTTGTAGTCACGGCGTCGGCCCTCGTGCTCGCCGGGTGCGGGGGCGGTGCGGCGACGGGACCCACGGCGCGCTATGACCTGGGCGGCGAGGGGGGGCGCGGCGCCGGGCCGGGCTTGCCGTTGGCCGGTGTGGATGTCCAGTCCGCCTCGTGGCTGGCGGGCAGCGACATGCAGTACCGGCTGGCCTTTGCCGAACCGCTGCAGCGACGCAGCTACGTCGAAAGTCGGTGGGTGGCGCCTCCCGGGGAGTTGCTGGAGGGCGTGCTGCGCCGGAGGCTCTCGTCCGCCCCGGGTAGCTCCGGATGCCGGCTGCTGGTGGCGCTGGACGAGTTCGAGCACCGCTTCTCCAGCCCCCAGACGAGTACGGCGGTGATCGAAATGCGCGCCGTGCTTGCCGCGCCGCGTGGCGAGACACTGCTGCGGCGATCGGTCGCGATCAGCAGGGCAGCGGCCTCCGCCGATGCACGCGGTGCGGCCGGTGCCGCCCGCGAGGCGGCCTCATTGGCCGCCGAGGAACTGGAGTCCTGGCTCGCCGATGCCGCGCGCGACCGGGCCGTGAACGACCGCTGCAAGAGCTGAGGAGAGCGGAAATGACCCATCCGTATGCCGCGGGCCTGGACAAGAATCCGGCCAACTATGAGCCGCTGACGCCGCTGAGTTTCATCGAGCGGTCGGCGTACATTTATCCTGCCCGGGTCGCCACGATCCACGGCCGGCGACGCTACACGTGGCTCGAGGAGTATCAGCGCTGCCGCCGGCTCGCCTCGGCCCTTGCCAGGCTGGGTATTGGTGTCGGCGATACCGTCGCGGCCATGCTCAACAACACGCCCGAGATGTTCGAGTGCCATTTCGGGGTGCCGATGTGCGGCGCGGTGCTGAATACGCTCAATACGCGCCTGGATGCAGAGTCCATCGCC
>CAYTFA010000046.1:0-9256 GCA_964436755.1 uncultured Rhodocyclaceae bacterium
CCCTGGGCGGCTGGCTGGTGCAGCATTTCGACGCCGCCGCGGTATTCATGTGCGATGTGCTGATGGTGCTGGTATGGCTGGTGGCGGCGCTGACCATGCCTCCCCTGCCGGCGCGACGTAACGCGGCAAGCGGGACGGCATCGGCGACGCCGTCGGCATCGTCAGGCCATGGCATACTTGAGACTAAATCCTGAGGGGAGAAACGACAATGGCTTCGGTGAACAAGGTAATTCTGGTGGGCAATCTTGGCGCGGACCCGGAAATCCGTTACCTGCCGAGCGGGGAGGCGGTCGCCAACCTGCGTCTGGCCACGACCGACACCTGGAAGGACAAGGACGGCAACAAGCAGGAAGCCACCGAGTGGCACCGCGTTTCCTTCTTCGGCCGCCAGGCCGAGGTTTGCGGCCAGTACCTGAAGAAGGGCTCGCAGATCTACGTCGAAGGTTCGATCCGCACGCGCAAGTGGCAGGACAAGGAAGGACAGGACCGCTACACCACCGAGGTCCGCGGCGACCGCATGCAGATGCTCGGCAGCCGCCAGGGCATGAGCGATGCACCGCCGCGCGAGGGTGGCGGCGGTGGCGGTGGCCGCCAGTCGGCGCCGCAGCCGGCGGCCGGCAACTTCAACGACTTCGAGGACGACATCCCCTTCTGACGGCCGCCGGCCGTCCCGTTCCGGCGTCGCACGCAAGCCATGCCCGCCCGACCGAAGTTCCTCGCCTCGTGGCGCGACCTGCTCATGGTGGCCGTGCCGTCGCTGCTGCTGCTCGCCCTGGCGTTCTGGGGCGCGGCGCAGTTCATCAAGCCGGCGCCGCCGGACCGGTTGATCATCAGTACCGGCGGCGAGGGCGGTGCCTACCAGGTGTTCGCGGCACGCTACAAGGACGTGCTGGCCCGCTACGGCATCGCCCTGGTGGAGAAGCCCTCGGCCGGCGCTGCGGAGAACCTCAAGCGCCTGCGCGATGCCGACTTCGAGGTCGATGCCGGTTTCATCCAGGGCGGCATGGCGCGCCCGACCGAGGAGGACGAACTGGTTTCGCTCGGCGACTTCTACTACGAGCCGCTGTGGATCTTCTACCGCGAAGGGGCGATCCGCGGCGGCGACCGCGTGCTCGACCTGAAGGGCAAGCGCATCGCCATCGGCGGTGTCGGCAGCGGCACGAATCGCCTGGCCAGCGATTTGCTCGCGGCCAACGAACTGAATGAATCGAACACGACGATCATCGCCGCAGGCGGCCTGCCGGTGGTCGAGAAGCTGCAGAAGGGCGAGTTCGACGCGGTGTTCGCCGTCGGTCCGACGCAGTCGCCGGTGGTGTGGACCCTGCTCTACACGCCGGGCATCCGCCTCATGAGCCTGACACACGCCGAAGCCTACGTGCGCCGCTTTCCCTACCTGGCGCGGCTGGTGCTGCCGCGCGGCGCCATCGACCTGACCCAGGACATCCCGGCGCAGGACGTCCAGCTCGTCTCGCCGATGGCCACGCTGCTGGTGCGCGAGGACACGCATCCCGCGCTGATCGACCTGCTGATGCAGGCCGCCAGCGAAGTGCACGGCGAGCCCGGCGTGTTCCAGAAGCCGCGCGAGTTTCCCCGCATCGGCCATAGCGACTTTCCGCTGTCGAAGGAGGCCGAGCGCTACTACAAGTCCGGCCGGCCCTTCCTGCAGCGTTACCTGCCGTTCTGGGCGGCAACCCTGGTCGATCGCATGATCGTCATGCTGGTGCCGCTGATTGCCGTGCTGATACCGCTCGTCAAGTTCGCGCCGGCGCTGTATGCCTGGCGCGTGCGTTCGCGCATCTACCGGCGCTACGGGGAGCTCAAGTTCCTCGAGGCCGAGATCGACGCCGATCCGGGACGCCACACGCGCGAGGAATGGCTGGCGCAACTGGGGCGCATCGAGGCCGACGTTGCCCGCGTGCGTACCCCGCTGGCCTTCAGCGACATGCTGTACACCCTGCGCAGCCACATCGGCCTGGTGCGCGAGACGGTGCTGCGCAGGACGGCCTAGCCGCCACCCCGCCGCGGCTCAGAGGCGGCGGATCTTCTCCAGCAGCGCCGTCGTCGACCGCTCGTGGAGGAAGGGCAGGGAATGGACCGCGCCGCCCCAGCCGGTCACCTCACGGTAGCCGACGATGCGCTCGAGGGGCCAGTCGCCGCCCTTGACCAGTACGTCCGGGCGGCATTCGATGATGCGCGCGAGCGGCGTGTCCTCGTCGAACCAGGTCACCAGCGATACCGCTTCCAGCGCCGCCAGCAGCGCCATGCGGTCGCCGAGCGAATTGACCGGGCGGTCGTCGCCCTTGCCGAGGCGCTTCACCGACGCATCGGAATTCGCCGCGACGATCAGCGAGGCGCCGAGGCTGCGCGCCTGGGCGAGGTAGGTCACATGGCCGCGGTGCAGGATGTCGAAGCAGCCGTTGGTGAATACCAGCGGCCGCGGCAGCGCGGCGAGGCGCGCTGCAAGTTCGCCGGGCGCGGCGATCTTCGCCTCGAAGGCTGGCGCTCCCGGCACGGCGGACATGCCTATTTCTTGGCGGGCGCCTTGGGATCGGCCGGCTTCGGTTCCGGGCCGGGGTCGGGCCGGTTGTCGAGGGCCTTGGCCTGGTCCGGCGTGATGATTTCGAAGACGCGCACCACCTTCTGCACGCCACCGGTTGTGCGGGCGATCTCGACCGCGGCGTTCGCCTCGGCCTGGGTGACGAGGCCGAGCAGGAACACCACGCCGGCTTCGGTGACGACCTTGACGTGGTTCGGCGAGAACTTGTTGGCGTCGACGAAGCGCGCCTTCACCTTGGAGGTGATGTAGGTGTCATTGCTGCGGCCGCCGAAGCTCGAGGGACCGGCGATGGCCAGTTCGTTGCTGATGGTCTTGACGTTGGGCACGCCCGAGGCAAGCTTCTCGGCATCGGCCTTGATGTCGGCAGCCGGGACTTCACCGGTGAGCAGGACCATGCGGTTGTAGCTGATGACGTTGACGTGCACCTTGTCGCCGTACTTTTCGCGGATGCGGTTGCCGGCGCGCAGCTCGATGCCCTCGTCGGCAAGATAGGTCTCGGAATTGCGCCGGTCGGCGATCAGCAGCGCACCGGCGCCAACGCCGACGGCGGCGGCGCCGAAGCAGCCCGCCAGGACGGGCAGGCTCAGCGCGATGACGACGGCGTTGCGCAGCCGGGTGGCGAGGTGGGTGTCGAGGATCATGTGGTTTCTCCCAGTATCAGTGCGTCGATGCCGTCGCACAGGCAGTGGATGGCGAGCAGATGGACTTCCTGGATGCGTGCAGTGCGCTCGGCCGGCACGCAGAGGTGGACGTCGCCGGCGCCCAACAGCGGGGCGATCCGGCCGCCCTTGCGCCCGGTGAGTGCGACTACGGTGGCGCCGTGCTCGTGGGCGGCGTGGATGGCTTCGATCACGTTCGGTGAATTGCCCGAGGTCGATATCGCCAGCAGCACGTCGCCGCTGCGGCCGAGCGCGCGCACCTGCTTGGCGAAGACATCCTCGTAGCGGTAGTCGTTGGCGATCGACGTCAGCGTCGACGTGTCGGTGGACAGCGCGATCGCGGCGAGCGGCGGACGCTCCTTCTCGAAGCGGTTGAGCAGCTCGGCGGCGAAGTGCTGCGCATCGGCCGCCGAGCCGCCGTTGCCGCAGGCCATCACCTTGCCGCCGGCGCGCAGGCTGGCGGCCATCATGCGTGCGGCGGCCTCGAGCGGGGCCTGGAGCGGGGCGAGCGAAGCCTGCTTGACGGCGATGCTGTCGCGGAACTGCTGTTCGATGCGTTGGGCGATATTCATGACCGGTCGAGGATAGCGCCCCGGCCCCGGGGCCGAGGCCGGAATAGGGGGATTAGAGGACGACAAATACTTCGATCAGCAAACGCTGCCAGGGGTTCCGGTGCCGGCGCAATTTTGCGATGCGCGCGTCGACGGCCTCGCCGCCGTCCATGGCGCCGGCCACGGCGGCATTTTCCCGCCGCGGCAGGTAGCCTAGCTTCTGCCCTCGCCACTCGACGCGGACCGCCTTCGCGTCATGCGGATTATCCGGCTCGCGTACCAGGGTCAGGCGGTCGCCCTCGCGCATCTGCATCCACAAGTCCTCGCCGGCGTAGTAGCGGAAGCCGGCCAGCGGCGAACTTTGCACCAGCACGCGCACCTCGGCGGCGAGGGCCGCAGCAGCGGCCAGCCCGAGCAGGGCGGCGACGAGGAGGCTACGCACGGATCGCATCGCGCAGCCATTCGATGGCGTCGTCGGCGAGGCGGTCGAGCAGCACGCAGTCGAAGCGGCACGGCGTTTCGCCGTGGCGTGCCAGCCAGTGCAGCGCGGCGTGGCGCAGGCGCGCCTGCTTGGCCGCGGTAATGCTGGCCGCGGCACCGCCGAACTCCGTGCTGCGGCGCAGGCGCACCTCGACGAAGACCGTGGTCGCGCCGTCGCGGCAGACTAGGTCGATCTCGCCACCGCGCACGCGGAAGTTGCGTGCCACCACGGCCAGGCCATGGCGGCGCAGGTAGGCGGCAGCCAGGTCCTCGGCGGCGGCGCCGGCGGCTTGCCTCGTGCTCATCGGACTGCAACAATGCCGACCATGGAAAGTGCATTGTATGTCGTCGCCACACCGATCGGAAATCTCGGTGACATAACGCTGCGCGCGCTGGAGACGCTGCGTGGCGCGGACCTGGTCGCCTGCGAGGACACCCGCCATGCGCGCCGCCTGCTCGACCACCACGGCATCGGCGTGCCTACCCTGGCCCTGCACCGCCACAACGAGAACGAGGCCGCGGAGAAGCTGCTGCGGGCGCTGGGCGAAGGCAGGCGCGTCGCCCTCGTTACCGACGCCGGGACGCCGGGCATTTCCGATCCCGGCGCACGGGCCGTGGCGGCCGTGCGCGCGGCCGGGTACAAGGTGGTGCCCCTGCCCGGCGCGAGCGCGGCAGTGACGGCGCTGTCCGCCGCGGGCCTGGTTGACGGGCGCTTTCTCTTCGTCGGCTTCCTGCCGGCCAAGGGGGCCGCCCGCCGTGCGGCGATCACGGAACTGGCCGGTGTGACGGCGACGCTGGTGTTTTACGAGGCCCCGCATCGCGTGGCGGAGACCGTGAGCGACCTCGTCGAGCTGCTCGGTCCGGGCCGCGAGCTCGTGGTCGCGCGCGAGCTGACCAAGCTCTTCGAGCAGATCGAATCCATGCCGCTGGAGGCGGCGCCGGCCTGGCTGGCCGCCGACGCCAACCGCACGCGCGGCGAGTTCGTGCTGCTCGTCACCGGCGCCGCGCCCCAGGCGGCGTCGACGGCCGAAGGCGACCGCGTGCTCGCCGTCCTGCTCGAGGAGTTGCCCGTGAAGCAAGCGGCGAAGCTCGCCGCGGCGATCACCGGCCAGCCGAAGAACGAGCTCTACGCACGGGCTTTGCGCATCAAGGGCGGGTAAAATCGGCCCCATGCAACGCCTCACCCTGACGCAGCCCGACGACTGGCACCTGCACCTGCGCGACGGCGACGCGCTGGCTGCCGTGCTTCCCGACACGGCGCGGCGCTTCGCCCGCGCGATCGTGATGCCCAACCTGAAGCCTCCGGTGACCACGGTGGCGATGGCGGCGGCCTACCGCGAGCGCATCCTGGCGGCGCGGCCGGCCGGCTCCGGGTTCCAGCCGCTGATGACGCTTTACCTGACGGACAACATGCCCCCCGCCGAGATCGACGCGGCGCGAGCCAGCGGCTTCGTGCATGCGGTGAAGCTCTATCCCGCCGGAGCCACGACCAACTCCGACGCCGGCGTTACCGACCTCTCAAAGTGCGCGGCGACGCTGGCGCGCATGGAGCAGCTGGGCGTACCGCTGCTGGTGCATGGTGAGGTCACCGATCCGGCGGTGGATGTCTTCGACCGCGAAGCCGTATTCATCGCCAGCGTGCTTGCCCCGCTGGTACGCGAGTATCCGCGGCTGCGGCTGGTGCTCGAGCACGTTACGACCGCCGAGGGCATCGCCTTCGTGCGCGCGGGAGGTGCCAACATCGGCGGCACGCTGACGGCGCACCACCTGCTGCTCAATCGCAATGCGATCTTCGCCGGCGGCATCCGCCCGCACCATTACTGCCTGCCGGTACTCAAGCGCGAGGCGCATCGGCGCGCGCTGGTCGACGCCGCGATCTCGGGCAGCCCCAAATTCTTCCTTGGTACCGATTCGGCGCCGCACGCGCAGGCTGCGAAGGAGACCGGTTGCGGCTGCGCCGGCTGCTACACCGCGCATGCCGGGATCGAACTCTACGCCGAGGCTTTCGAGGCGGCGGGCGCGCTCGATCGCCTGGAGGGCTTTGCCAGCTTCTTCGGTGCCGACTTCTACGGTCTGCCGCGCAATTCCGGCACGATCACGCTGCGTCGTGAAGCGACGGCGGTGCCCGGCGCCCTCGACTATGCCGGCGGCGACCGCCTGGTGCCGCTGCGCGCCGGGGAATCGGTGGCCTGGCGACTGGAGTGATGCTCATGAAGATCCTGCCAATCCTGCTTTCGCTGCTGCTCCTTGCCGCCTGCGGCGACAACCAGAATGCGGCCTACCTGATTTCCGGCAGCGCGCATTCGCTGACGGTGGCGCGCCAGCAGGCCTACATCGGTGGCGACTGGGAAACCGAGCTCATCGTGGCGCGCTTCCCGGAGTGCCAGCGGCGCTACGCTATGAAGGGCCTCGCGGCCGACAAGCTGAAGGTCGATCTCTACCGCGCCGAGCCCGGCGTGTTCATACTCAATGCGGGCAAGCGCTGGTTCGTCGCCGAGACGCGCAACTGCGGCTTCGATACCTACAAGGAGCCGCCACCGGAACCCGGCGTGCTGGTCGGCAGTTTCCAGGTACGCGACGGCGTCCTCGAGTACAAGAGCCAGGAGAAGCCGGCTGCCGCGCCGGCAGCGCCCCCATCGAAGTGACGTGCGCCGCGGCGGAACTGCACCCGCTGTCCGCCTACCTCGGCGCCTGGTTTGTCCGGGGCACACCGTCGATTGCCGCACTCGACGCCGAAGCGCGGTCGCAGCGGATTGTCACCGGCGGCGGCATGCCGCTGCGTTTCGTCGCCCCCGGCGGCAGCGAACTGGGCTACGAGGAACGGGCTTTTCGCACCGGCGAAGTTGAAACGCGGCAGGAGAACCGGCACGACCTGTTCAATGCGCTGATCTGGCTTGCCTTCCCGCAGGCAAAGGCGGCCATGAACCGGCGCCACCACGAGGTGCTGCTCGCGGCGCGTGCCACGGGTGAGGACCGCCGGGGAAGCGTGCGCGACGCACTGACCCAGTTCGACGAATGCGGCGTGATCGTCGCCGGCACGTACCCGGACCTCTGGCGGGCGCTGCGCGAGCACCGCTGGCACGAGGTGTTCGTCGAGCGGCGCGAGGAACTGCTCGAGACCACGCGCTTCGTGGTCTTCGGCCACGCCAGCCACGACGCGCTAGGTTCTCCGTTCATCGGCCTGTGCGGCAAGGCGCTGTTCCTCGACGTCGACGCGGAGTGGTTGCGGCAGCCCGCGCACACAGCGCGTGCGATGCTGGACGCACGCCTGGCGGAACGCCTTGCCGGCGATGCCCTGCGCCCGCGTGATTGGCAGCCCCTGCCGTTGCTCGGCATCCCTGGCGCCACGCCGGCCAACGAGGATTCCTCCTACTACGGCGATGCGCGGCAATTCCGCCCGGCGCGTACAATGCGCGCGGGAAGTCCGCCAGGCAACCGCTGATCGCGCGAGCGATGGGAGGAAAGTCCGGGCTCCACAGGGCAGGATGCCGGCTAACGGCCGGGCGCTATAAGTCGAAAGACGCAAGTTGGACGACCAAGGCGACGGAAAGTGCAACAGAAAGATACCGCCTAAGTCCGCAAGGACCGGCAAGGGTGAAATGGCGAGGTAAGAGCTCACCGCGGACGTGGCAACACGGACGGCACGGCAAACCCCATCCGGAGCAAGGCCAAATAGGGACGCCATGACGCTGCCCGCGTCGCGTCCGGGTAGGCTGCTACAGGCCGTCGGCAACGGCGGTCGCAGAGGAATGGTTGCCCACGACAGAACCCGGCTTATCGGCGGGCTTCCCACCAACGCGCTTTGCGCGATGGTGGGATCGAATCGGCCATCCCCCCAACCCCCTTCCCGAGGAAGGGGGTGACCAATCAGGCGCGAAGCCGTGCTTCGCGAAACCTGGCCTCCGCCGGCGAAAGGGAGTGACGAAGTTCGGCCGTCTTTGATCGTCTCAGAGATCCATCGCCAGCTTGATGCCCAGTCGCGCCGCGGTGCCGCGCAGGTGTTCCCGGGCGCAGCGGCGCGCGGCATCGGCATCGCTGTGCGAAATCGCGTCGAACAGTGCCCGATGCTCGCGCTGGGCTTCCTCGGGATGGGCGAGCAGGCGCCGGGTTCCGTGCCAGGCCAGCTTGCGCGAATCGGAAAAGTGCCGACCGAGGAATTCGACGAGGCGGCCGACGTAGGAGTTGCGCGTGGCGCGGGCCATCGCGATATGGAAGTCGTCGTCGGCCTCGGCGCCGTCGGTGCCGTTGGCGATGGCGGCATCCATCGCGTCGAGGTGCCTGGTCATGGCGCGCAGGTCGGTGACCCGGCGCCGCTGGGCGGCGAGGGCGGCGACGGCGCCCTCGACCATCACGCGCAGTTCGAAGATCTCGCGCAATTCGCCCAGCTCGGGACCGGCGCCCTGCCAGAAGCGCAGGTTGATGGCCTTGGGCGCGTCCATCACCCATGCCCCTGATCCCTGTCGGGTCTCGATCAGGCCGTCGGCCTTCAGCCGCGCGATGGCCTCGCGCACCACGGCGCGACTCACGCCGAATGCGTCGCCGAGTGCCTTCTCCGTAGGCAGGCGACCGCCCGGCGGGAGGTCGCCGCTCGCAATGCGGCGCTGCAATTCGGCGGAGAGTTCCTCGGAGAGGCGCAACGGACGGGCGATGCGACTGGGTGCGGTGGCCATGGGGGCGTGCCGGGAATTGGATCAGGTTGTCTCATTGTCAGACAAATTATCTTTCTGGTAAAGTGAGCCCGCCTTTCGTTTCAACGCGTCAACGAACGCCGAAGCGCGAACGCCGAAGCGCCGGCCCCGGATCTGGTCCGCGAGGCCGCAGCCCGATAACTATTAAGGAGGAAGCACCCATGTCCGACAGCACGCAGTCCGAACAGAAACCCTCTCGCCGCAAGTTCCTCGCCGCTGCCGCGACCGGCAGCGTCGGCGCCGTTGCCGCGGGCTTCCCGATGATTTCGGTGGCGCAGTCGCCGATCACCATGCGCTGGCAGTCGACCTGGCCGGCGAAGG
>CAYTFA010000047.1:0-9226 GCA_964436755.1 uncultured Rhodocyclaceae bacterium
AACTTCCCGGTCTCCGTGCAGGCGGCCTATGATGCGGCAAACCTGTACATCCGACTGACCTTCAAGGCACCGGCCGGCGGTGCCGACAAGGGTGACAAGGACAACGAAGTGAAGGCCACGCTGCTGTTCGGCGACGCCAAGGTGCCCATGGGCGCCCAGGTCGGCTGCTGGCAGAGCTGCCACAGCGACGCGCGCACCATGCCGGGCGCCGACGAGAAGAAGACCAAGTACGTCAAGGAAGGCAGCTACGAACTCGTGCAGTGGGCCAGCAAGGGCAACAAGGTGTCCGACGGCACGGTGACCACCGAGCGCAAGATGACCGGCGGCCCCTCCGGCGCCAAGGTCGAGGGCGGCAAGAGCGGCGATACCTACACTCTGACCTTTACCCGCAAGAACCCGGGCGAGGGCAAGACGGTGCCGTTCGGCTTCGCCATCCACGCCGACAATGCGAGTGGCCGCTTCCATCACGTCTCGATGGGCTATGCGCTGGGCATTGGTGCGGACGGCGACATCAAGGTCACCAAGCAGTAATTCGCTGCGGAGCCGGGCGTGCTAACCGGCGCCACCCTGATCAGGCGAGTGCCAGCCCTGCTGGCACTCGTTTCCTTTTGTGCGTCCGGCGCGCAAACGGTCGAGGTCACCATCGAGGATTACCGGTTCATGCCGCAGGAGGTGCGCGTCAAGTCCGGCGACGCCGTGCGTTGGACCAACCGGGAAAAGCGCACCAGCCATTCGGTGCTGTTTCCGGCGGAAGGCGGGCTCGAATCCCCCCGCCTGTTTCCCGGCGAGGAGTGGCAGCGCGTGTTCGACAAGTCCGGAACTTACGATTATCGTTGCGGACCCCATGAGGAAATGAAGGGACGTGTCGTTGTCGAGTAGCCTGCGCCTCCTTGCCGCCGTTCCGGCCTTGACCCTGGCGGCAGCCGTTCCTGCTGCCGCGGGTGCGCAGCCGTCTCCCGAGCGGCAGCGCGAACTGGTCCATCTGGTGCGCCAGGATTGCGGCTCCTGCCACGGCCTGACCCTGCAGGGCGGCCTCGGGCCGGCGCTGCTGCCCTCGACGCTGGCCGACAAGCCCTTTGACGGCCTTGTCGCCACCATCATCGGCGGTCGTCCGGGAACGCCGATGCCGCCATGGCATCGCTTCCTCGCCGAGGACGAGGCGCGCTGGATCGTGGCGCGCCTGATCGAGGGCTTCCCCAAGTGAGCACGCTGGTCCACCGCGTCTTCGCCGGCGTGCTGGCAGTCCTGCTCTGCGCCTGCGGCAGCGCGCCGCTGCGCGGTACGGGGGACCTCGGCGTCGTCGTCGAGCGTGCGACCGGACAATTGACGCTGGTCGATACCAGCCGCCGCGAGGCTTATGCGAACGTGGCCGGTCTCGGCGACCTATCACATGCCTCGGTCGTCTTTTCGCGCGACGGGCGCCATGCCTATGTTTTCGGCCGCGACGGCGGCTTGACGAAAGTCGATCTGCTCGAAGCGCGCATCGTGCGCCGCGTAATGCAGGCGGGCAACTCCATCGGTGGCGCGATTTCGCAGGACGGTCGCATCATCGTTGCGCAGAACTACACACCCGGCGGCATCAAGGCCTTCGACGCGGATACGCTTGAGCTCCTGTCGGAGGTGCCGGCCGAATACGCACCCGGCCAGTTCTCCAAGGTGGTCGGGCTTGCCGATGTGCCGGGCAACCGCTTCGCCTATGCCCTCTTCGATGGCGGCGAGATCTGGGTCAGCGACTTCGGCGATCCGCGACGGCCCCAAACGCAGCGCTTCAAGGCCGGCGCCCAGCCCTACGACGGGCTCGTCTCGCCGGACGGTCGTCACTACCTGGCCGGGCTGTTTGGCGAGGACGGCATTGCACTGCTCGACCTCTGGCGCCCCGGGCAGGGCGCGCGCAAGATCCTCGAGCGTTACGGGCGGGGCGAGGAGAAGCTCCCGGTGTTCAAGATGCCCCACTTGCGCGGCTGGTCGCTCGCCGCGGGGCGCGCCTGGCTGCCGGCGATCGGTCGCCACGAGGTGCTCGTCGCCGATGCCGCCACCTGGCAGGAGACCGGGCGCGTCGCGGTCAAGGGCCAGCCGGTGTTTGTCATGGCGAGCCCCGATGGGCGCCAGGTCTGGGTGAATTTTGCCTTCCCCGACAACGGCTGGGTGCAGGTCATCGACACCCTGAGCGGCCAGGTGGTGCAGACCCTGCAGCCGGGCAAGGCCGTGCTGCACATGGAATTCACGCCACGCGGTGAATCGGTGTGGATCTCCGCGCGCGACGACAACCGGGTCGTCGTGTATGACACGCGCACTTTCCGTCAGCTCGCCAGTCTGCCGGCGCAGGCGCCATCGGGCATCTTCTTCACCAGCCGCGCGGCGCGCATCGGCTTCTAGGCGCGTGGACATGGACTCCCCGTACAGCCCGCTCGAGTTCGCCCTGCTCAACGACTGGCAGCGCGACTTTCCGCTTGTACCGCGGCCCTTTGCAGAAATCGCGGCGAAGGCCGGCGCCGACGAACCGGCTGTCCTTGCGGCACTGACGCGCCTGCGACAGCGCGGGGCCGTGAGCCGCATCGGCGCAGTATTCGCACCGCGCCGCGTCGGCGCGTCGACGCTGGCCGCGATCGCCGCTCCGGCGGAGCGTGTCGAGGAAATCGCCGAACTCATCAGTGCGCATGCGGAGGTGAATCACAACTACCAGCGTGAGCACGAACTGAACCTCTGGTTCGTCGCGGCGGCGGACGACGAGCCGGCCCTGGGCGCGGTGCTGGCCTCGATCGAGCAGGACACGGGCTGCCACGTGATGTCGCTGCCGCTGGAGCGCGAATACCATATCGATCTCGGCTTCGACCTGAGTTCGGGCCACAAGCGCAGGGCCAGCGGTGCGGACGCACCGGCCCGCGAACTGGATCTCAACGAAAAACGCCTGATCGCTGCGCTGGCGGGCGGCATCCATCTGGTCGAACGGCCCTTCCGGCACCTTGGCGAAGCGGCCGCCATGACTGAGGAAGAGGTCATCGCCTGCATCGCCGGCTGGCTTGGCGAGGGCATGGTCAAGCGCTTCGGCGTCGTCGTGCGGCATCATGAACTCGGCTATCGCGCCAACGCCATGGTCGTCTTCGATGTCGCTGATGCCGAAGTGGACCGGGTGGGTGAGCGCCTAGCGGCGGAACCCGGGGTGACGCTCTGCTATCGGCGCTCGCGCCACGTGCCGCGCTGGCCCTACAACCTGTATTGCATGGTGCACGGCCGCTCGCGGGCGGAGGCGATGCCGGTGATCGAGCGCCTGGCGCGCGTCGCCGGAGCTGAGCCGCTGGCGCTGTTCTCGACGCGGCGTTTCAAGCAATGCGGCGCCCGCTACTTCGCCGCGCCCCGCGTCGGGGCCGACCTCGATGAATGAATCCGGGCGCCCGACGGCGCCGGACGACGTCGACCGCAGGCTGATCAATGCGCTGCAGGGCGGCTTTCCGCTGGCGCGCGAGCCCTATCGCGAAGTGGCACGGCAACTCGGCCTCGACGAGGCGGACGTGATGCGCCGGATCGACGCGTTGCTGGAGGGCGGCGTGCTCACGCGCTTCGGGCCCATGTTCCAGATCGAGCGGGCGGGCGGCGCCTTCGTCCTCGCCGCCTTGCGCGTGCCGGCGGAGCGCTTCGACGAGGTCGCGACCATCGTCAACGGCTTTGACGAGGTGGCCCACAACTACCGGCGCGAACATGCGCTCAACATGTGGTTCGTGCTGGCCACCGCCACGCCGGAGGGAATCCCGCGCGCCATTGCGGCGATCGAGGCGGCCACCGGCCTGGAGGTGTTTGCCTTCCCCAAGGAGCGAGAGTATTTCGTCGGCATGCGGCTGCAGGCGTGACATGGACAGCGGGCTCGACGATATCGATCGCCGTCTGATCGTCGCCACCCAGGCGGGTCTGCCGCGTGTGGCGCGTCCCTATGACGAGGTTGCCGCCCGCGTCGGGATCGGCGTCGACGAGGTGCTGCAGCGCATGCAGCGCATGCTCGACAACGGCGTCATCCGCCGCATCGGCGCCGTGCCCAACCACTACGCGCTCGGCTATACGGCCAATGGCATGTCGGTCTGGGACGTGGCCGACGACAGCATCGATGCGCTGGGGACGCGGATCGGGGCACTCGACTTCGTCACCCACTGCTATCGGCGGCCGCGTCGCCAGCCGGAGTGGCCATACAACCTGTTTGCCATGGTGCATGGGCGCAGCCGCGAGGAAGTGGCGGCGCGGGTTGCCGAGATCGCCGGCCTGCTTGGTGCGGCCTGCCGCCGGCACGACGTGCTCTACAGCACCGCGATCCTCAAGAAGACCGGCCTGCGCATTGCCGGCTGAACGGCCGCATTACTGCTGCAGTTCCTGCAGCGTCGTCAGGTAGGCGAGTACGTCCTGCATGTCGTCCTCCTTGAGCGCATTGAGCAGGCCGCCGGTACCTTCCTCGTCGTGGGGACGTTCGCCCTTGACGTACTTCTCCATCTGCCGTTTCAGGTAGCTCGTGTATTGGCCTACCAGGCGCGGGAATTTGCCGCGCCCCATGCCATTCTTCGCATGGCAGGTGACGCACTGCTTCCGGTAGATTGCCTCGCCGTTCGCTAGGTTGCCCGGTGCGCGAGGGATGATCATGACGCGCTCGGTCAGTGTCAGGCGGGTCAGGGCGTCGTCGCTCTCCTTGAACACCGGCCACTTGGTGGGGAGGTCGATCGATTCGAGGTAGGCGGCGACATCCTTGATGTCTTCATCGGGCAGTTCACGTTCCTGCGTGTAGGGATACATCGGGATATTCACCCGGGTGCGCGAACGGAACGACTTGAGCTGGTCGACTATGTAGGCCGCGCGCTGCCCGGCGAGCCGCGGATACTCGCCGCGGGAGCCGCCCTGTCCCTGTTCGCCGTGGCAGCCGGCGCAGGTGGTGTTGATCTCGCGGCCGCGGTCGGGATTCTGTGCGAGACCGGCGCCCGGAACGGCCAGGCCAGCGACGAGCAGCAGCAGGGGCAGGGTGGACTGGCGGTTCATCGAATCCTTCGGGCGGGGCGGAAATGCGGCGTATTGTCGCAGGGCCGCAGCGCGCGTTTCCTTGATCTGTATCGGATAATCCGGGCATGACGGGAATCCCGAGCGGGCGCGACAGCGCCAATCTGAGCCTGAACCGGCGACGCGCCGTGGTGCTGCGCTGGTGGCTGATCGGCGCCGTCGCGCTGGCCGTGGCGGTGGCACCGGTCTGGCTTGGCATCGCCCTGCCGCGTCCGGCGCTGTTCGCCGTGCTGGCGCTGCTGGCGTTGTTCAATGCCTATGTCTCCTGGCGCACCGGCCGCGACGTCACCGCCAGCGAAGGCGAGATCTTCGGCGAATTGTGCGTGGACCTCGCTGCGATGGGCGTCCTCCTCTATCTCTCGGGCGGTGCGGCGAATCCTCTGATTTCCCTGCTCCTGGTACCCGTTGCCGTCGGCGCCCTGGCGCTGCCCGGGCTGCTCGCCACCGTGGCGGCGGCCATGGCCGTAGCCATCTATTCGTTGCTGACCGTAACCTTCCTGCCGCTCGCCGTGGCGGATCCGGAGCGCGCGACGCGGCTGCACCTGGCCGGCATGTGGCTTACCTTCGTGCTTTCAGCGGCGATGATCACCTGGTTCGTCGCCCGCATGACCGCTTCCATACGCGATCGCGACCGGCGCTTGGCGGCTGCGCGGGAACAGGCCATGCGCGACGAGCGCGTCGTCGCCCTTGGCGCACTTGCCGCCGGGGCGGCGCACGAGCTTGGTACCCCGCTGGCGACGATGGCGGTGATCGTCGGCGAACTCGAGGAAGACATGGCACTCGATGCACAGACCCGCGAGGACATGGCACTCATGCGCCGGCAGATCGGCTTGTGCAAGGAGATCATCAGCGACATGGCGGCGCGTGCCGGTGCGCGCCGCGCCGAAGGAGGGGAGTTGCGCCCGGCCGTCGAATGGCTGCAGGCCGTGCGCGCGCGCTGGCATGCCATGCGACCGCGGGCTGCGAGCCGCATCGCCTCGCAAGGCCCGGGGCAGGGGCCCGGCATCGCCGTGGACGCGCCGCTGGAACAGGCGGTCACCAACCTGCTCAACAACGCAGCCGACGCAAGCGGCGAAGAGGCGGAGATCGACATTACCTGGAGCCAGACAACGCTGACCATCAGCGTCGCCGACCGCGGGCCCGGGTTTCCGGCCGATGTACTGGCAAGGGCGGGACGCGAACCGATGCCGGCGCGCCCGGGGCACGGCGGCATCGGCCTGCTGCTGGCATGCGCTGCGATCGAACGGCGCGGTGGCCGGCTGCACCTGGAGAATGGACCGGAGGGCGGAGCGCGCGCGCGCGTCGAGTTGCCCATCGGACAAAATGACGCCACGCCATCGGGCGGCGGGAGAGCATGCGCATGAATGACAATATCCTGATCGTCGAGGACGACCCGACCTTTGCTGCGACCCTGCAGCGCGCATTGCGCCGGCGGGGGATCGAGGCGCACGTCGCGGCGACGGCCGACGCGGCGCTGGAGGCCGTCGCCAACGTCAAGCCCGGCCGCATCGTGCTCGACCTGAACCTGGCCGGCGCCTCCGGCCTGAACCTGATCCCGCGCCTGCTCGAATTCAACCCCGAGGCGCGCATCGTCGTCCTGACCGGCTATGCCAGCATCACCACCGCGGTCGACGCCATCAAGCTGGGGGCCGTGCAATACCTCGCAAAGCCGGTCGATGTGCCTGCACTGCTGCGCGCCTTCGGGCATGCGCTTGATGGCGGCGCGGAGTCGGCTGCCCAGGAGGCTGCGCCGATCGCCGCGACGCCGATGTCAGTGGATCGTGTCGAGTGGGAACACATCCAGCGCGTCCTGCGCGAGCACAACGGCAACATCTCGTCGACGGCGCGGGCGTTGAACATGCACCGGCGCACATTGCAGCGCAAGCTGCTCAAGCGTCCGGCCAAGCACTAGCCTATGCCGCCTAGCGGCCGGTCGCGAAGCGATAGGGTATGGCGACGCGCTGGAGCCCCGTGTCGATGATCACGGTGGCGACCCAGGTCATGCTGCCCGTGACGCAGACCGGCAACGCTGCCTTTCCCGAGTAGCGACCGGCCGCGCTGGCGGCCAGTTCGACCCGGTTGAGGCCCATGTTCATCGATTCGCCGGCGAAATCGACCTCCACCCGGCGGGGTACGGTGCCGGCGACCCGCACTTCGACCTCCAGCGGCTGCAGGTAGGGGATGGGATGCGGCAGGATGGACAACTCGACCTGGCCTCCGCCCGGCAGGCTGCCCGGGCAGGAACGCCGGTGCAGATCGCATCCTGGATCGGCCGTGCCGGTGAGTTCCTGAGGAGGCTGCAGGTAGGCCGAAAATTCCCGGCCGACGAGGGCAATGCCGACGAGGGCGGCAACCATCCCCAGGGTGATCCAAGTCTGCCTAGACGGGAACACGAATACCCTTGCGCAATGCCCGAAAACCCGCGCCGCTGCACATACTTAGCATTTTTTTGAAACTTGATTCAGGTCAACGTTTCCACCCATTGCGCGGCGCAAAATGCGACAAATTGCCGCAGCGACGCTTTGTCGCGACGGCGATCGGTAGCAAGCGCGCAGGTTTTCTTTGCGCAATCGGAGTCTCAACCGGAATGGGAGCTGACATATGAAGCAGTTTAACAAGCAAGCCACCTCGCTGCTGGTCGCGGCGGGCCTGGGGCTGGCGGCGAGCGCGGCATGGCCGGCCGACAGCCTGCAGGACGTCATGAAGGCGCGCGGCCTGTCCCAGCAGGACCTGCTGGCGGCGGCAAAGACCTACGTGCCGACCGGCAAGCGTGACGAGTTCGTCACGTTCAGTTCGGGCGGCCAGTCCGGACAGATCATCGTCTACGGCGTTCCCTCGATGCGCATCCTGAAGTACCTCGCGGTGTTCACTCCCGAGCCCTGGCAGGGCTACGGCTACGATGAGAACTCGAAGGCCGTGCTGAAGCAGGGCCGCATCGACGGCAAGGACATCACCTGGGGCGATACGCACCACCCGGCGATTTCCGAGACCAACGGCGAGTATGACGGGCAGTTCCTCTTCATCAACGACAAGGCCAATCCGCGCCTGGCGGTGATCGACCTGCGTGACTTCGAAACCAAGCAGATCGTCGTCAATCCGGTCTACAAGTCGGAGCACGGCGGTGCCTTCGTTACGCCGAATACCGATTGGGTGATCGAGGCGGCCCAGTATCCGGCTCCGCTCGAGAACAAGAAGTTCTATCCGCTCGAGGAGATGAACGAGAAGTATCGCGGCGGCGTCACCTACTGGAAGTTCGACCGCAAGGAAGGCCGCATCGTCGAGAAGGAGTCGTTCTCGTTCGAACTGCCGCCCTACTGGCAGGATCTGTCCGACGCCGGCAAGCTGGTTTCCGACGGCTGGGCCTTCACCAACTCGTTCTGCTCCGAGCGCTATGTCGGTGGCATCGAGAAGGGCCGCCCCCCGTATGAAGCCGGTTGCTCCGCCAAGGACACCGACTACCTGCACGTGATGAACTGGAAGAAGGCAGCCGAGATCGTCGCCGCCGGCAAGGGCATCAAGGTCGTCAACGGCCATAAGGTCATCCCGATCGAGACCTCGATCAAGGAAGGCCTGCTTTACCTGATCCCCGAGCCGAAGAGCCCGCACGGCGTCGACGTGACGCCTGACGGCAAGTTCATCATCGTTGCCGGCAAGCTCGACACCCACGTGTCCGTGTATTCCTTCGAGAAGATCCAGGCCGCCATCAAGTCGGGCAAGTTCGAATCGAAGGACCCCTACGGCATCCCGGTGATCGGCCTCAAGGATGCGGTGCAGACGCAGGTTTCGCTGGGCCTCGGCCCGCTGCATACCCAGTATGACAGCAAGCCCTGCCTGGCCTACACCTCGCTCTACGTCGATTCGCAAGTGGCCAAGTGGAACTACTGCGAAGGCAAGGTCGTCGACAAGATCAGCGTGCACTACAACATCGGTCACCTGATGACGATGGAAGGCGACTCGACCAAGCCGGCCGGCAAGTACCTTGTCGCGCTGAACAAGCTGGCGATCGACCGCTTCGTTCCGGTCGGACCTCTGCATCCGCAGAACCACCAGCTGATCGACATCAGCGGCGACAAGATGCAGCTGCTGTACGACATGCCGCTGCCGCTCGGCGAGCCGCACTACGCGGTGGCGATCGCCGCCAACAAGCTCAAGCCGGGCGTGCGCTACAAGGTCGGCACCGACAGCCGCACCGACAAGC
>CAYTFA010000048.1:0-9083 GCA_964436755.1 uncultured Rhodocyclaceae bacterium
TGGAAAACGCCTACAAGGTCACCCTTGCCGGAGCCTTCGTGCCGCTGGCGGCCGGCATCTTCTGGCGCCGCGCGACAACTCAGGGCGCGCTGGCGGCGATCTTCGGCGGCCTGACTTCCTGGGTGCTGATCGAGGTGCTGATCGGCGCGGCCAGCCCGGTACCGCCGCAACTGATCGGGCTTGGCATCTCGATCGTCGGCATGGTCGCCGGATCGCTGTTGCCGCAATGGGTCGGCCATCGCCTGCCCGGCCAGGACCCGCACGCCATCCTGCACCACCATGCCGCCGCGCAGACTCACCACGCGGAGCCTGAACACAAGCATTGAGCCGACAGCCATGGCCGGAAAACAGAGCCTGTACGAACTGCTCGGCCTTACCGACAAGGCCTCCCCCGAGGAGATCCAGAGCGCCTTTGCCAAACTGAGGCAGGCGCTGGATGCGCAACCGGACAGCGAGGAAAAGCACAACCGCATCGCGATCCTGACCGATGCCCGCGATGTGCTGCTCGATCGGCGGCAGCGCGCCGGCTACGATCGTCGCCAAACGGATCGGCGCAGCGGCGAGCACCATTTGAATGAAGGCGCGACGGGAAACACCTGGCTGAAGCCTTTGCTGGGATCGCTGCTGATCGGAGGCGTCGCCTTTGCATCCGGACGCTACATGTCCATCGCATCGCCCCAGGCGCGGCCAACCCCTGCGGCGATGCAGACGCCTGCGGCAGTCCCCCAAAACCCACCCGTCAATCCAGGCAGCGCCGATCCCGGGCCGCCGGACAAGCTTGCCGCCGAAATCGCCACGCTGCTCCCGCCGCCCATGCCAAGGGCAACTCCGGCCGTTGGCCAAGTGCATGCGGCGCTATCGCAGCCACCGCCAAGCTCATCGCCGGCACCCCAGCCTTCACTGGCGGAACTGATGCAAGCGGCGGCAATCAATTCGATTGGTGAATCAACCTACGCCGTGGTGGGCGGTGGCGCCCAGGGCACCGGGATCGCCATCGACCGCGAAAAACTGCTCACCAACTGCCATGTCATCGCGCCGAATGTACACAAGGGGCCGCTGCTCGCGATCCATGCGCCAAGCGGCAGGCAGACCGTGATCACCCATGCCGCTTTCCTCGTCCGCGAGGATGCCTGCGTCGCTCATGCGCCAGGCCTGAACGCGAAGCCGATCGCCTGGGGCGCCTCCTCCCGCATGGCGCCGGGCAGCACCATCTACAGCCTGGGATTTGCCCAGGGCCGACCGATCTTTTCGGCCGGCACGCTGCTCGGCGTGCTCAATCGCAGCGGACAGGACTACCTTGTCTCGACCAACCATTGCGACTTCGGCGTTTCCGGCGGCCCCCTGGTCGATGGCGAAGGACGCCTGATCGGCCTGACCTCGGGCGGAACCCGTGACAAGAAATACTGTGCCTCGCTCACCGCCGAAACCGCGCGCCGCGTGCTGGACCAAACCCTGATCGCGATCGACGGCTTTCCCACCGACTATCTGAGCAACCTGCGCCGCCACTGGTAGCGTTTCGCCTGCGGCCTTGTCGGCCAGGGGCGAAGGCTTCAGAATCGAGCCATGGGCAAGGACGCGCGCAACCATTTGTTGCTCTACCTGAATCTCGGCTATGCGCTGCTGATCATCTATGCCAGCCTTTACCCGCTTACGGGCTGGCACGACAGCGGCAGCAACCCGCTCGATTTCCTTGGCGCCAGCTGGCCCCGCTACTGGACTGTGTTCGACCTGGCGACCAATGTCATCGCCTACCTCCCCTTCGGCTTCCTTTGTGCCGCGACGCTGCGTCTGCGCCTGCGACCGCTGCCCGCCTGCCTCTTGGCGGCAAGCCTGGGCGTCGCGCTCAGCCTCGGCCTGGAGATAACCCAGCACTACCTGCCCAATCGCGTGCCCTCCAACCTCGACCTGGGCTGCAATGGCGCCGGTGCCTTGCTCGGCGCGGTGGCCGGCGCGCTCTGGGGCCGCCACGTCTTCAGCGACCGACATCACGCAATCTGGCAAGGCCACGTAATGACAAAAGCGTACGGCGCGGATTTCGGCGTACTGTTGATGGCAGCCTGGTTGATGACCCAGCTCTCGCCCGAGATCCTGCTGTTCGGTACCGGCGACCTGCGCCAGATGCTCGACCTGCCCCCGGTGCAGCCTTTCGCACCGGAGCGCTTCGCCCATGTCGAAGCCACCATCGCCGCCGCGGGCCTGCTGGCTGCCGGACTGATCGCGCAACTGCTGCTGCATCGCCACGCGCGCCTGCTGATCCTGCTGCTGCTGGCTCTCGCACTATTGACCAAGACGCTGGCACACGCGCTGTTTGCCGGCCCCAATGCCGCGCTGACCTGGCTGACGCCCGGCAACGGCAACGGGCTTGCAGTAGGCATCGTCCTTTGGTCGGGCGCGAGTTTCCTCGCGCCATCGCTGCGGCGGGCACTGGCGGCGCTGGCGCTGCTGTTTGCCACCGTGATGGTCAATGCCGCACCCGAGAACCCCTACCTGCACAACATGGCCCAACTGTGGCAATCGGGCCAGTTCCTCAACTTCTACGGCCTGACGCGCATGATTTGTTCGCTGTGGCCCTTCCTCGCCCTGCCCTGGCTGATGATCTACCGACCGGAGACCAAGCATGCCCGCCATTTCTGACCTGAACACGCTGCGCGATGCGTTGCGCGAATTCTGTGCCGCCCGTGATTGGCACCGTTACCACACGCCGAAGAACCTGGTCATGGCGCTGTCGGTGGAGGCCGCCGAACTCGTCGAACACTTCCAGTGGGCAACGCCCGAGGAAAGCGTCGGCCTGTCCGAGGCAAAGCGCGCCGAGGTCGCCGACGAGATCGCCGACGTGCTGATCTACCTGACCGAACTCGCCGACGTGCTCGGCATCGACCCCATCGCCGCAGCGCGTGCGAAGATCGTCAAGAACGCCGCCAAGTACCCAGCGCCGGGCCGGTAGAATGCCGCGATTCCGCTCCGACCCTGCGCCATGAGCCATTTCACGCACCACGTCTTCTTCTGCACCAACCAGCGCGCCGGCGGCGAAGCCTGCTGCAACAACCACGGTGCCAGCGAGATGCGCGCCTATGCCAAGGACCGCGTCAAGGCGCTGGGCGCACGCATCCCGGGCCGCGTTCGCATCAACACGGCGGGCTGCCTTGACCGCTGCGAGAAGGGGCCGGTGCTGGTCGTGTATCCCGAGGCGGTCTGGTACACCTACGTGGATCGCGACGACATCGACGAAATCATCGACAGCCACCTCGCCGGCGGGCGCGTCGTCGATCGCCTGCGCATCGACTGAGCTGCGCGGTGAGCAGGCATGAATGCGTCCTCGTAGACGGCCCGGACGGTCGCATCGAGGTCTTCGTCGAGGAACCGGAGTCGCCGCGCGGCATCGCGCTGATCGCCCACCCGCATCCGCTGTTCGGCGGTACCGCCGACAACAAGGTGGTGACGACCCTCGCCCGGGCCTTCCGCGAGCGCGGCTGCATCACGCTGCGGCCGCACTTCCGCGGAGTCGGCGCATCGGAGGGCAGCCATGACCACGGAGACGCCGAAACCGAGGACCTGCTGGCCCTGCACGACTGGGCGCGCGTGCGCTTCGCCGCCCCTTCACCGCTCCCGCTCTACCTTGCCGGATTTTCCTTCGGCGCCTACGTCGTGACGCGACTGGCTCAGCGGCTGGATGCGGCCGGCGACCCCGCGCGCTGGATGGTCCTGGTCGGGACCGCGGCCGGCTACGTCGAAGGTGCGCGCAGCTACGAGACCGCCGCGGTGACACCGGGAACGCTGGTCATCCATGGCGCCGAGGACGAGACGGTACCGCTGGCCAACGTGCTGGCCTGGGCGCAACCGCTGGAACTTCCCGTCGTCGTCATTCCCGGCGCCGACCATTTCTTCCACCGCCGCCTGCACCTGATCCGCGACATCATCGGCCGCGCATGGGCCGGCGCGCATCCGTGACGCCTCTGTCCGTTTCGGCGCTGCGCAAGTCCTACGATGGCCGCGAAGTCGTCGCCGGCCTTGGCTTCGAGCTGCACCGCGGCGAGTGCTACGGCCTGCTCGGACCCAACGGTGCGGGCAAGACCACGACGCTGCGCTGTTGCCTCGGCCTCACCGCACCGGACAGCGGCACGATACGGCTTGCCGGCGAGCCGGTACCGCAACGCGCCCGCGAGGCGCGTGCCCGCATCGGCGTCGTGCCGCAGTTCGACAACCTCGACCCGGACTTCACCGCGGCCGAGAACCTGATCGTGTATGGCCGCTACTTCGGCCTGGGCGATGCCGAGATACGGCCGAAGATCGCCGCATTGATGGAGTTCGCCGGGCTGGCGGGCAAGGAGGACGCCGGCATCCGCACGCTTTCGGGCGGCATGAAGCGGCGCCTGACGCTGGCCCGCGCCCTGGTCAACGACCCGGACCTGCTGGTGCTCGACGAGCCGACCACCGGGCTCGACCCGCAGGCGCGCCACCTGATCTGGGAACGGCTGAAGCGCCTGCAGTTGCAGGGCAAGACCATCCTGTTGACGACCCACTTCATGGACGAGGCCGAGCGCCTGTGCCAGCGCCTGGCCATCATCGACGACGGCCGCATGGTCGCCGAAGGGCCGCCGCGCGACCTCATCCGCGAGCACATCGAGCCGCAGGTGGTGGAAGTCTATGGCGAGGACGCGCCGGACTGGGCTGGGCGCGAGGCGAAGACGCTGGCGCGCCGGGTCGAACTCTCGGGCGAGACGGCGTTCTGCTACGTCGACGATGCGGCGCCGTTGCTGGCCCGCCTGGGCAGCCTGCCGCAGCTCAGTACCCTGCACCGCCCGGCCAATCTCGAGGACGTGTTCCTCAAGCTCACCGGCCGCGAGCTGCGCGACTGAGATGGACGCGCCCTTCCGCCTGTCGATGCGCGCGCTGGCCGTATGGCGGCGCAACTTCCTGGTCTGGCGCAAGCTGGCGATTCCCTCGCTGTTGGGCAACCTTGCCGACCCGATGATCTACCTGTTCGGACTCGGCTACGGACTGGGCGGGCTGCTGCCCCAGGTCGGCGGCGTTTCCTACATCGCCTTCCTTGCCAGCGGCACGGTGTGCGCCTCGACCATGAACGCGGCGTCCTTCGAAGCGCTTTACTCGGCGTTCTCGCGCATGCACGTGCAGCGGACCTGGGAAGCCATCATGAACGCGCCGGTCACGCTCGAGGACGTCATGGCGGGCGAACTGCTCTGGGCGGCGAGCAAGGCCACGCTCTCCGGCGCCGCGATCCTGGTGGTCGTCGCCGCGCTGGGCCTGACCACGTCGCCGTTGGCGCTGTGGGCGCTGCCGGTGATCTTCCTTACCGGGCTGGCGTTTGCCGCACTCGGGCTGATCGTCACCGCCCTGGCACCGTCCTACGACTTTTTCATGTACTACTTCACGCTGTTCATCACGCCCATGGTGCTGCTGTGCGGAGTCTTCTTCCCGGCAGACCAGCTGCCCGCCGCCGTGCAGGCCGCCGGTGCCTGGCTGCCGCTGACGCACGCGGTGGACCTGGTGCGGCCGCTGCTGTTCGGCGCGGTTCCGACTCGCATCGGACTGCACGTCGCCGCGCTGCTGGGCGTGGCGGCAATCGCCTTCGGCATCGCACTGGCCCTGATCCGGCGCCGGCTCCTGAAGTAAAATCGGTCCATGGAATTGATCGTCAACGGCGAGCCCCAGGCCCTGGCCGACGCCATCACGGTCGCCACGCTGCTCGAGTCGCGCGGCCTTGCCGGCAAGCGCGTCGCGGTGGAGAGGAATGGCGAGATCGTGCCGCGCGGACTGCATGCGGAAACCCGGCTCGCTGGCGGCGATCGCATCGAAATCGTCGTCGCCGTCGGCGGCGGCTAACCCTGTTCCTTCGCCATGTCCAACGATTCCCTCGTCATCGCCGGCACCGCCTACGACTCGCGCCTTCTGGTAGGCACGGGCAAGTACAAGGACTTCGCGCAGACGCGTGAGGCCATACTTGCCTCCGGCGCACGCATCATTACCGTCGCGATCCGCCGCACAAACATCGGCCAGGAACCTGGCCAACCCTCGCTGCTGGAGGTCCTGCCGCCCTCCGAATTCACTCTGCTGCCGAACACTGCCGGCTGCTACACGGCCGAGGATGCGGTGCGCACCCTGCGCCTCGCGCGCGAACTCCTCGACGGCCACGCCCTGGTCAAGCTGGAGGTGCTGGGCGACCCGCAGACGCTGTTCCCCAACATGCCGGAAACCCTGAAGGCCGCGCAAACGCTGGTCAAGGAAGGCTTCCAGGTCATGGTCTATTGCTCCGACGACCCGATCCAGGCGCGCATGCTCGAAGATATCGGCTGCGTCGCCGTCATGCCGCTGGCGTCGCTGATCGGTTCCGGCATGGGCATCCTCAATCCGTGGAACCTGCGCCTGATCATCGAACAGAGCAAGGTGCCGGTCCTGGTCGACGCCGGTGTCGGCACCGCCTCCGACGCCGCGATCGCAATGGAACTCGGCTGCGACGGCGTGCTGATGAACACGGCGATCGCCGCCGCGCAGGACCCCGTGCTGATGGCTGGCGCCATGAGGAAAGCGGTCGAGGCGGGACGCGAAGCCTTCCTTGCCGGGCGCATGCCGAAGAAGCTGTATGCCGCGACGCCAAGTTCGCCGGTCGGCGGACTCATCGGTCGCGGCAACACGTGAAGCGCGCACTCGCCGCACTGCTTTGCACGTTGGCGATCGCTGCGGCCCGCGGCGAGGAGGTTGACGCGTCGCCTCCCGCAACCGCGGCGAGCGCGCCCGCACCGGCACTGGCGGCGCCGGCTGGGCGCACGGGCTACGCCTTCGACAATCCGGATATCCTGATCAGGCAGCGCCTTTTCGGGCTCGCCCACGGCCTGTCGCTGCTCGCGGCGGCCTGCCTCGACCAGCCGCAGCACGCGACGGCGATCGAAAACGCCTACGCGGCCTGGCATGCCGGGCAGGCGGGGACCATCGAAATCCTGGTGCATGATCTCGCCGCGTGGTATTTCGGGCCGCGTGCCGGCGAGGCCCAATGGCCCGACCTTGCGCATGCACTGGGCCTTGCCGAAAGCATCCAGCCTGCGCTGGGACAGGTCGGCCTCGACGAAGCCTGCGCCAGCCTGCCCGAGGCGATCGCCCGTCCGCGTTATCAGCTCGACAAGCTGCTGGCCGAGGCGAATGCCGCAACAGCGCCCGCGGCAGACAGGGCGCCGCGATGATCAAGGAGTCGGCCAACCCGACCGCCGCGCGCGCCGGTGCAGAAGCAGACGCCGGCGACCATGGCCATATCCGCAGCTATGTGCTGCGCCAGGGCCGGGTCTCCGAGGCGCAGCGCCGCTTCCACGAAAGCGGCCTGCCGCGTTGGGGCATTCCCTACCGCCCCGCCGTGCTCGACTTAGACGACGTGTTCGGCCGCCGCGTACCCCGCATCCTGGAGATCGGTTGCGGCATGGGCGAGACGACGGCACTCATCGCGGCCGCACATCCGCAGAACGATTACCTCGGCATCGAAGTGCATACCCCCGGGGTAGGCAGCTTGCTCAAGGAAATCGCCACGCGCGAACTGACCAACCTGCGCGTCGTCCAGCACGATGCGGTGGAGGTGGTACGCGACATGATCGCCCCGGCATCGCTCGCCGGCATCCACGTCTTCTTTCCGGATCCCTGGCCGAAGAAGCGCCAGCAGAAGCGCCGCCTGATCCAGCCGCCTTTCGTCCATCTCCTTGCGACGCGACTGGCGCCGAACGGCTACCTGCACTGCGCCACCGACTGGGAGGAGTACGCGCAGCAGATGCTTGCGGTCCTTTGTGGCGAACCGCTACTGGCCAACCTCGCCAAGGAATTTGCGCCGCGGCCGCCGTATCGGCCGCAGACCAAGTTCGAAAGTCGCGGCCTGAAGCTCGGCCACGGCGTCTGGGACCTGTTGTTCCGCCGCCGATGAACATCCCCGTCATCGACTTGCGTGCGGTGATCCTGCTGGCAGGCGCCATGGGCGCCCTGATGGCGATCGTGATCGCCTTCCTGCGCCGCAGCTACCCGCGAAGCATTGCCGGACTCGGCTACTGGTCGGCCGGCCCCGCCGTGATTTTCGTTTCGACGCTGCTGTTCGGTGCCCGCGCCATCCTGCCCGATCTATTTACCGTGGTGATCGCCAACCTGCTGTTGATGGTCGGGATCACCTTGATCTATTTCGGCAGCGCGCGCTTCTACCGTGTGACGGTGGATACGCGTCCCTGGGCCGTCGCCATCGCGCTGGTCACCCTGGTGACGTTCTGGTACGCGCTGGTCGATCCCCGTTACAGCGTTCGGCTGTTCTCCGTTGCCTGCTTCATGGCGGTAGTCTGCGGACGGCATGCGCTGCTCGTTTCGCGCCACGGCGGCCAGGCTTTTTCCGCGCGTTTCGTGGTGGTGGTCCTCGTCATCGAAATCGTGGTGCTGGTAATGCGTGCGCTCTCGGCGTTCGCTGTCGAAAACCCCGATCTGCTCCACGCCTCTCCGGTGCAGACCGTCTACATCACCAGCTACTCGGTCGCGCTGCTGATGCTGACCGTCGGCCTCGTGCTGCTGGCCGCCGATCGCCTGCGCGAGGAACTCGAGCACATCGCCAGCCATGATCCGCTGACGGGCATACTGACGCGGCGGGCGCTGCTCGAAGTCTGCACACGCGAACTGGCACGCTGCCGCCGCCACGACCGGCGCATGTCCCTGCTGATGCTCGATCTCGATCACTTCAAGGCGATCAACGACACCCATGGGCATCTGGTCGGCGACCACGTCCTCATCGACTTCGTGGGCCGGGTGCAGAGGCTGCTGCGCCAGGTGGACAGCTTCGGCCGCTTCGGCGGCGAGGAATTCATCGTGCTCCTGCCCGAAACCGAGCCGGCCGCCGCCATGATCGTCGCCGAACGCATTCGCCAGGCAACGGCCGGCGCAAGCGGGCTCCCGGCCTATACCGTCAGTGTTGGCGTTGCGGCGAACCGCGTCGACGATGCCCGGGTGGACGAAATCCTGACGCGCGCCGATGCGGCCTTGTACCAGGCCAAGGCGGACGGGCGCAACTGCGTCCGCGCGGACGCCTAGGCCGGTCGTGGGCTTCGCGGCGCACCCGG
>CAYTFA010000049.1:0-9051 GCA_964436755.1 uncultured Rhodocyclaceae bacterium
GCTGTTCTGGCAGATGGCGGGGCTCGGGCCGATGGCCGGGCAGAACCACCACTTCACCCAATACGCGCCCGAACCCCTGCCCTACGCGATCCAGCGCTATGTCAAGGAAACCGCCCGCCTGTATGGCGTGCTCGACAAGCATCTGGCGGACCGGGAATTCATCGCCGGCGACTATTCGATCGCCGACATGGCGTGCTATCCCTGGATCGTGCCGCACGAGCGGCAAAGCCAGAACCTCGACGACTTCCCGAACCTGAAGCGCTGGTTTACGTCGATCTGGGACCGTCCGGCGACGAAGCGCGCCTACGCCATCGTCAAGCAGGTGAATCCGGCGCCGGTGGTCGACGATGCGGCACGCCGCCTGTTGTTCGGACAGGGCGCCGGCAACGTCAAGAAGGACTGAAGGCTCAGGCCAGCCCGAGCCTGGCGGCAAGGCCGATGCGTTGCGGCTTGCCGGTCGGCCCCTTGGGGATCTCGCCAAGTATCAGCAAGCGCGCCGGTACCTTGAAGTCCGCCAGGTGCGTTGCCACGAACGCGCGGATCTCGGCGTCGGTGGATGCCGCGCCGTCGGCGAGGACGACGGCGGCGCCGACTTCCTCTCCCAGCCGCGCGTGCGGGATGGCGAAGGCAACGGCCTGCACGACGCCGGGGTGTGCAAGCAGCGCCTCCTCCACTTAGCGCGGCGAGATCTTTTCGCCGCCGCGATTGATGATTTCCTTGAGGCGCCCCGTCACGAACAGGTAGCCGTCGGCGTCCATGTAGCCTTGGTCGCCGGTGCGGAACCAGCCCTCGGCAAAGGCCGCGGCATTGGCAGCCGGATTGCCGAGATAGCCTGCAGTGACGCCGGGGCCGCGCACCGCGATTTCGCCGGTCGTGCCGCGCGGCAGCAGACTTCCCGCCGCATCGAGGAGGGCGATCTGCGCACCCGCAGGCAAGCCGACCGAGCCCGGCTTGCGCGGCGCCGGCGGCAGCGGGTTGCTGGCCATCTGGTGCGCCGCTTCCGTCATGCCGTAGGCCTCGACCAAGGGGGCGCCGAAGACGGCCTCGAGCTGTTCCGCGACTGAAGGCGGAATCGCGGAGGACGAGGAGCGCAGTAAGCGCAAGCGATTGCGGCGGACGATGTCCTCGTTGCGTCCGGCGCGGGCAAGGATTGCCTGGTGCATGGTGGGTACGGCCGAGTACCAGGTGGGACGCCACTCGTCCATCCAGGCGAAGAACTTCAGCGCGTCGAAGCCCGGCGCGCAAAACACCGACGATCCGGCGGCAAGCGGCGCGAGCAGGCCGGCGACGAGGCCGTGGATGTGGAACAGCGGCATGATGCCCAGAGCGCGGTCGGCGGGATCCAGTGCCAGCGTGCGCGAGACTGCATCCGCCGACGCACAAAGATTCCGCTGCGTCAGCGGGACGAGCTTCGGGCGGGCCGTGGTGCCGGAGGTATGGAGCAGCAGTGCGACGTCCTCAGGCCCGGCGGCTGCCCCGACTGACGCGGCTTCGGCCCCGGCCACTGCCAATCCGTTGCCCTCATGGGTGGCCAGCCGGAAGCGACCGGCAGGGCCGTCGACCTCGGGCACGAGCTCGACGATGGGGATGCCGAGCGCCTGCGCGGCAGTACGCGCCGGGCTATCGGCTCCGCGCATGACGACAAGCAGCCTGGCGCCGAGATCGCCAAGGTAGAAGCGGAACTCGTCTTCGCGGTAGCCGGGATTGAGCGGCGCCGCGCATGCGCATGAGGCAACCGAGAGGAAGCACGTCGCCATTTCTGCGCCGTTGGCGAGCACGATGGCGATGCGGTCGCCGTGCTTTGCGCCGAGGGCCTGCAGGCGGGCCGCCGTCGTCGCAACGAGCTCCCGCAGTTCACCATGCGTGAGGGTACGGCGCGACGGCGCACCAATTGCCGGCGCGTCGGCGGCGCCGGTCGCGAGCAGTGTGGCCAGGCTCTGCGGAAAGGACATGCGATTCGAACGCAGGAAGCGGCGGTGCGGCCCCGCGGCGGGCTCAGCCGCTGAGCAGGCCGTGCAGCATCTTGGTCGCGAGCAGCGCGAGGAAGCCGCCGAAGGCGCGTTTGAGCTGCTTGACCGGAAGCCGATGCGCCAGCCGGGCACCGACCGGCGCCATCAGGAAACTGACCGTGACGACGCCGATGAAGGCCGGCAGATAGATGAAGCCGACCGAGTAGTCGGGCAGCCCGGATGCCTTCATGCCGCTGACGACATAGCCCACCGTCCCGGCGACAGCGATCGGGAAGCCGAGGGCGGCCGAGGTGCCTACCGCATTGTGGATCGCCACGTTGCAGAACACCATGAAGGGAATCGAGAGGAAGCCGCCGCCGGCCGCTACCAGGCTCGACACCGCGCCTATCGTCGTGCCCGCCGCGACCATGCCCGCCGTACCCGGCAACTGGCGATGCGGCTTCGGCTTGTAGTCGAGCATCATCTGAAGCGAGGCGTAATACACGATGGCCGTGAAGGTGATCGCCAGCGGACGCGTCGGCACCCAGGCGGCAAGGAAGGAGCCGGACAGCGTGCCGATGACCAGGCCCGGGGCGAAGCTCTTCACGATGTCCCAGCGCACCGCGCCGTGGGCGTGGTGGGCGCGCATGCTGGAAACGGAAGTCAGCACGATGGTGGCCATCGACGTGCCGAGTGCAAGGTGCATCGTGTGCTCGGGAGGAAAGGACTGCGCCGCAAACAGCATGAACAGCAGCGGCACGATGGTGAGGCCGCCACCGACGCCGAAGAGGCCGGCGACGAACCCTGCAAACAGTCCGAGCAGGGGATAGGTGAGCCACCATGCCGTCATGTCGCCTCCTTGAGCAGGCGCCGCACGATGAAGTTCCACTCCGCGGGGTCGACGGGTGTGATCGACAGGCGGTTGCCGCGCTGAAGGACGCGCATGTGCTCGAGCTCGGGATGCGCACGCAGCTCGGCCAGCCCGATGAGCCGCGTCTTCTTCACGATGCGCACGTCGACATTCAGCCAGCGCGGGTTTTCCGGGGTCGACTTGGGATCGAAGTAGGGGCTCTTGCGATCGAACTGCGTGCGGTCCGGGTAGGCGAGCTTTGCCACTTCGGCCAGCCCGGCGATGCCCGGCTCGGGGCAGGAGGAGTGGTAGAAGAGGATGCCGTCGCCGACCTTCATCTGGTCGCGCATGAAATTGCGCGCCTGGTAGTTGCGCACGCCCCACCAGTCCACGGTCTGCTTCGGCATGGCCAGCACGTCGTCGATGCCGACCACCGAGGGTTCAGTCTTCATCAGCCAGTAGCGCGTCATGATTCGGCTTCGCTATCGAGCTGCTGAACCCAGGACAGTGATTCGCCCAGGATCTCGCCCAGCAGGCTGAGCGAAGCGCGCGCACCGTAGGTACTCAGCAGGGTCTGCGTTGCAGGCACGTCGTTATCGTCATAGCGCTCGATGAGCATGAAAAGCTGTCCGAGCGTGCCTTCGCGGCGGGCGAGGGCGAGCCGCACGTCGTTGCCGACGGCGACGTGGCTCAGCACGTCGGTCATCGACATGCCGAGGGCGGCGGGCACGACGGACATGAGTCCCGTGATGAAGGCCGGGTCGCGCAGGTCGCGCTGGTCCGGGTAGAGCTTCTCGGCCAGCAGTTCCATGAAACGACCGCGCAGGGCGGCGAGCTGGAGCAGGGGATTGCGCGCCAGGTCGATGTCGCTGCCGCGGGAAAACAGCAGCAGCTGCAGCCAGCGCTGCAACTGGCGCCGGCCGAGGACCGTGACGGCATGGCGCACCGAGGTGATGCGCGATCGCGTGCCGGCACCGACCGAATTGGTGAGGCGCAACAGGTTGATCACCAGCGCTGGTTCGCTGCGGAACGCGGCATCGAGTATGGCGGGTTCGGCTTCTTCGGCGACGAGGCGGATAAGGCGCAACAGGCCCTCGGTGGAGGCGTCTAGCTTGCGGCCTTCGACGATGACGGGCCGCGCGAAGTAGTAGCCCTGGAACAAATGGAAGCCGAGCAGCCGGCACAGCTCCATCTGCGTCTGGGATTCGACGTGCGCGGCGATCAGGGTGCGGCGCGTCGTTGCCAGGGCCCGTGCAGCCATCTGCAGCTGGTCGCCGGGCAGGCCGTCGATGTCGATCTTGATCCAGTTCGCGAGGTCGACCAGCGGCCAGATCGCGTCATTGACCTCGGTGATGCCGGAGACCGAAAACGCATAGCCCTGCGCCTTGAGTTGCTGGGCGCGCGGCAGCAGGGCAGGATCGTCGAAAGCGGCGACGTCGATTTCGAGGACGACGACTTCCTTCGGCAGGAGTTCGACGTAATCGCCGTTGAGGAACAGGGCATCGACATTGATGAAGGCGCGCACGTGGTCGAAGACGTTGGCCAGGCCGAGTTCGGCAAAGGCCTTGCAGATCACGTCCGCGGTGGCCGCGGTGCGGGCCGCTACACCGTCGATGCGGGCGGCGTTTTCCTTGGTGGCGCGGAACAGCAGTTCGTAGCCGGCCAGCCCCTGGTCGCGATCAAGGATGGGCTGGCGGCCGATGAATACTTCGCGCAGCGCGTCGCGCGATTCCACTGTCGTATCGGTCATGGATCGATGTTACCGCCCCCGGCTGCCCGGCGCCCCGTTTCGGCGCCGGATCGGGTGGGGGCGCGGAAGCCGCCGCGCACCGGCAATCGATTCCCCCGCATGTGTCGTTTGGCCGGCATCCTGAACCTGGGTTCAGAGGGGCCGCGTTCCTGCCGCATCAGGTTCGCTCGCGGGGAGCGATCACAACAGCGGCGTCCTTGGGCGGCGGCCGATGCCAATGTGCATTGGTTCAAGGAATGTATGGCCTTGGCGAACACCGCAGGGGAAACCCTGGGAAACCAGGCTCTCGGCGTACGCGTCGGGGAAACCCCGCTGTCTAGAACAGCTTGGAGTGCTGTCCCAGCGACTCGTCGAGCTTGGCTTCGATGGAATCGATTCTACGCTGAATCGATTCGCTTTCAAGAGCCGCCGCCTGATCCGGAGACAGGGTGCGCGCGGCGAGCAATTCGTGGGCGAGGTTGAGTGCCGCCATGACTGCCACGCGCTCGCCGGAGCCACGTGCCTGGCCCGAACGCGCGGCGATTTCGCCGAGGCGGCCATCGAGCAGGTCGACCGCGGCAAGCAGGGCTTCGCGCTCGGCGGGCTCGCAGGCGACGCGGTATTCCTTGCCCAGCAGCTTGATCTCGAGGGTCTTGCTCATTCCTCGGGCAGCCTCTCCATGAGCGCTTCGAGGCGCTGCCGCGTTGCCTCGATCTTCGCCGTCAGCGCCGCCTTCTCGGCCTCCAGCCCGGCCACGTGCGAGCGCAGGCTCTCGTTCTCGCCACGCAGGCTGGCGCAGACCGAGAGCATCTGGTCCACCTTGCGTTCGAGCTGGTCGAGGGAAATGCCCATGGCGACAAGTTTCATGGAAAAGTCCAATCAGGTCAAGCAACAAGCCATTGATGTGAATGTGCTTTGGCATGCCCGTCTGGCAAAATGGTCACATGCCGGTCGATCCGTTCTCTCCGACGCACCTGCGCCGTGCCCTGGTCATCAAGCTGCGCCATCACGGCGACGTGCTGTTGTCGGCGCCCGTCTTGTCCGCGCTCAAGCGCCAGTCTCCGGGCTGCGAGGTGGATGCACTGGTCTATGCCGAGACGGCGCCGATGCTCGAGGGACATCCTGCGCTGAGCCGCCTGCACCTGATCGACCGCAACTGGAAGCGCGCCGGGATGGTCCTGCAGGCCCGCGCCGAACTGCAACTGCTGAGCGCGTTGCGCGCGCGGCGCTACGACCTGGTGCTGCACCTCTCGGTGCATACCCGGGGCGCGTGGCTGACGCGCCTGCTGCGACCGCGCTGGTCGGTGGCGCCTCGCTTCCGCCCCGGGTTCTGGGCAGGAAGCTTCACCCACCTCTATCCTGCCCAGTCGGATCCGCAGCGCCACACTGTCGAGACCAACCTCGACAGCCTGCGTATGCTCGGCATCGAGCCTTCGCCGCAGGACAAGGCGGTCGTCCTGGTCCCCGGCGCCGCTGCCGAGGCTGCCGTCGCCGGCATGCTCGCGCAGCATGGTCTGGCGGTCGGCGGCTTCATACATGTCCATCCCGCGTCGCGCTGGGCGTTCAAGTGCTGGCCGGCGGAGCGCGTCGCGGCGTTGTGCGACGACCTTGCGCAGCGCGGCTGGCCGATCGTCCTGACCTCGGCGCCCGATCCTGCGGAAATGGCCCTGGTCGCGGCCGTCGCCGCGGCGCGCGCGCGTGACGGGGCAGCGCGGGCGCCCACCGTCGACCTCGCGGGGCGGCTTTCACTCAAGGAGCTGGCCGCATTGACTTCGCGTGCCCGGCTGTTCGTCGGCGTCGACTCGGCGCCGATGCACATGGCGGCAGCGATGGACACGCCGGTGGTGGCGATCTTCGGACCCTCGGGCGATCGCGAGTGGGGTCCGTGGGGGCCAGGTCACCGCGTCGTCGCCTCGACGACGCATGACTGCCGGCCCTGCGGGCGGGCCGGTTGCGACGACAGCAAGGTCAGCGAATGCCTGACGACGCTGCCGGTGGCTCAAGTTCTGGCGGCCTGCGAGGAGTTGCTGGCGATTCCTCCGGCGCCCCGTCCGGGGCTGGGGACCTCATGAAGCTCGCCATCGTTCGCCAGCGCTACACGCCGTACGGCGGCGCCGAGCGCTTCGTCGAGCGTGCGCTGGCCGCGCTGGCCGGCCAGGGCATCGATGCCACGGTAGTCGCGCGCCGCTGGCAGGGGGATGCATCGGCGGCGCAGTGGCTGCGTGTCGATCCGTTCTATCTCGGGCGCACCTGGCGTGACGCCGGGTTCGCCCGCGCGGTGCGCCGGCTGATACGCGAGCGTCGCTTCGACATCGTGCAGAGCCACGAGCGCATTCCGGGCTGCGAGATCTACCGCGCCGGGGATGGCGTGCATGCAACTTGGCTCGACCTGCGCGCGCGCGCCGGCGACCGCTATTCGCCCTGGCATCGCTACACGCTCGCCGCCGAGGCAGCGATGTTCCGGCATCCGGCCCTGCGTGCAGTGATCTGCAACTCGCGCATGGTGCGCGACGACATCGCGCGACGCTTCGGCCTGCCGGACGAACGCCTGCATGTGATCTACAACGGCGTCGACCTCGATGCCTTCCACCCGCGGTTGCGCGACGAGCGGGGCCGGGACCTGCGCGCCAAGACCGGTATCGAGGAGGGCGTGCCGCTGATCCTCTTCGTCGGCTCCGGCTACGAGCGCAAGGGGCTGCCGACGCTGCTGCGCGCCGTGGCGGCGATGCAGCGGCGCGATGCACGCCTTTGGGTGGTCGGGCGCGACAAGGACGAGGGCCTCATGCGCAAGCTGGCGCAGACCCTGGGTGTTGACGAGCGGGTGCTCTTCCTCGGTGCCCAGGCCGACGTGAAGCCGTTCTACGCGGCGGCGGACGTGTTTGCCCTGCCGACCCAGTACGACCCGTTTCCAAATGCGGCGCTCGAGGCGCTTGCCTGCGGTTTGCCACTGCTGACGACGACGACCTGCGGGGCGGCGGAACTGGTGGGCGCCGACAACGGCGTCGTGGTGCGGGCGGGGGACATCGCCGCGGTCGCTGCCGGACTCGATGCGCTTTGCGGCGATGCCGGCTCGCGTCGCGCGGCGGCGCGGGAGAGCGTGGAGGGCCTTGGTTTGAAGTCCATGGCGGAGAGGCTTGCCGATCTATATCAAGTGCTAAGTGCAAGCGTGGCATAATCTCCCGATTTTTCAAGGGGTTTGTGCCCGTGAGTGAAGCATCCCCGGGCCCAAAGAGCGGTCGCGAAATCTACTTCCGCCTCTTGGGCTACGTAAGGCCCTACTGGCGCATCTTTGCGATCGGCATCGTTGGCATGATCTTCACTGCTGCCTCCGAGCCCCTTTTCCCTGCTCTCTTGAAGCCTTTGCTCGATGGGCGCCATGACGGGTCGGATCCCGATTCGCTCTGGTTCTTTCCGCTGGCTATCATCGGCATATTCCTCCTTCGCGGAAGCATTACGTTCGTCACCAATTACTCGATGGCTTGGGTTTCAAATCGTGTGGTGATGGACATGCGCATTGCCATGTTTGACCGGCTAGTAAGGTTGCCAACAAGCTATTACGACAACTCTTCCTCTGGCCGGCTCATTTCAAAGATCGCATGGGACGTAAGTGGAGTTGCTGCCGCTGCTACAACGGTACTTACCGTTGTGGTTAGGGACAGCCTGACTCTCGTGGCGCTGGTTGCCTGGATGATCTGGCTGAACTGGAAGCTCGCGCTGATATCCGTCTTCATGGCGCCTCTGGTTGCGATTGCGGTACGTGCTGTCTCGAAGCGACTGCGGGGCCTTGCCCGAGAATCGCAGCAGACCATGGGTTCGATAACCCACGTTCTGGAGGAAGCCATCGAATGTCACAAAGTCGTAAAGATTTTCGGTGGTCAAAACTACGAAGCTCAACGGTTCGAAAAGGCTAACGCAGCACAGCGCGGAAATGCCATGCGCATGACCGTGGCTGCCGGGCTTGCGACACCGATTACGCAGATCATGGCTTCGCTGGCGCTTGCCGTAGTCATATCGATCACACTATGGCAAGTCGCGAAAGGCGAGACGACTCTTGGAAGCTTCGTCTCATTCATCACCGCGATGCTGATGTTGCTGGCGCCGATGCGGCATCTTTCGGAGGTAAATGGCGTTATTCAGCGTGGTATCGCTTCGGCCGAAAGCGTATTCGAACTGGTCGACGAGACTCCTGAGGATGATGCGGGTACTGAAGAAATTGGTACGGTGCGCGGGGAACTGGTACTTGAGGATGTGACATTTAGCTATCCAGAGGCGCGCGGCGATGCTTTGGCCGGTATTTCGCTGATCGTTCGCCCCGGCGAGATGGTAGCGTTGGTTGGTTCTTCGGGATCTGGCAAGACTACGCTGGCCAATCTTGTCCCGCGCTTCTATCACCCTCAGGGTGGGCGAATCCTGCTGGATGGCTTGGACATCGAACGCATCCGACTGAGCAGTCTACGTGCCAACATCGCACTGGTAAGTCAGGATGTCGTGCTTTTCAACGACACCGTAGCGGCGAACATTGC
>CAYTFA010000050.1:0-8977 GCA_964436755.1 uncultured Rhodocyclaceae bacterium
GGGCGAGGAGTTCGCGCGGCTCGGCTACCGCGAGCAGGCCGAGGCGGCCCAGCGCGTCGCCGCGCTGCGCGAGGTGCCGCGCTACCAGCAGCTCGCCGCCGGCATCCGCGAACGCTTCGATGCGCTGGTGCCGCAGTTGATCCAGGCCGCGGCGGAGATGTCCAACCCGGATGCGACGCTGGCGCGCTGCCTGGCGCTGCTCGAGTCGATCTCGCGCCGTGCCGCCTACCTCGCGCTGCTGCAGCAGTACCCGCAGGCGCTGCGCAAGGTGGCCGAGCTGGTGAGCAGTTCGTCCTGGGCATCCGACTACCTGCAGCGCCACCCGATCCTGCTCGACGAACTGCTCGATCCGCGCCTGCTGGAAGTGCAGCCCGACTGGAGCGGCCTGCGTACCCAGCTCGCGGCGCGGCTCGCCGAACTTGAGCCGGACACCGAGCGGCAGATGGACGTGCTGCGCGAGACCCACCATGCCCAGGTGTTCCGCCTGCTGGCGCAGGACGTGGCGGGGCTATACACCGTGGAGCGCCTGGCCGACCATCTTTCGGAACTGGCCGACATCCTGCTCGACGCCGCCCTGCGCCACGCGTGGCTGAAGCTACTCAAGCGCCACGTCGAGACGCCGAAGTTCGCGGTGATCAGCTACGGCAAGCTGGGCGGCAAGGAGCTCGGCTTTGCTTCCGACCTCGATCTGGTCTTCCTCTACGACGATCCGGCGCCCGATGCCGGCGAGATCTATGCGCGGCTCGGCACGCGGCTCAACACCTGGCTTTCGGCGCAGACCTCGGCCGGGCAGTTGTTCGAGACCGACCTGCGGCTGCGGCCCAATGGCGATTCGGGGCTGGTGGTCAGCTCGATGGAGTCCTTCCGCAAGTACCAGCTCGAATCCGCCTGGGTCTGGGAGCACCAGGCGCTGACGCGGGCGCGCTTCTCGGCGGGCGATCCGGCCGTGGGCGAGGCCTTCGAGAAGATCCGCTGCGAGGTGCTCTGCCAGCAGCGCGACCTTGCGAAGCTGCGCGCCGACATCGTCGAGATGCGGCAGAAGATGGCCGACGCGCATGCCACGCGCGGCGACCTGCGCGAAACCGTGTTCGACCTCAAGCACGATCCGGGCGGACTGGTCGATGTCGAGTTCATCGTGCAATACTTGGTGCTCGGCTTTTCGCATGCCCACCACGAGCTGACAGGCAACAAGGGCAACATCGCGCTGTTGCGCATGGCCGCAGACGCCGGGCTGATTCCTTCAGAGCTCGCCGAGACCGTGCGCAACGCCTATCGTGATTACCGCCGCATGCAGCACTTCCTGCGCCTGAACGGAACCAAGGCGCGTGTTTCCCCGGACGAAGTCGCGGATCGTGTGGCGGCGGTGCGCGAGCTGTGGGGCTTGGTGTTCGAATCCTGATTGCCTAGCTGACGGGTGGGCCGGTCGCGTTGCCGGCCCTGGGTCGCCGCCCTGCGGGTACCCTTGCTGCGGGGCCGCGCCAGGCCGCCGGCCAAACTCGCTGCGCTCGGACAAGTCCGGCGGACAACCCCTGTCACGGCTCCTCGCTGCGGCGGCTCGCAAGGGCCGGCGACGCGATCCGCCCCTCCCGCCGACGCGCTGGACGCCGACTTGCCATTGGCGTAAGCTCAATGCAAATGGCGTTTCGCCGAGACAGGCGTGACTTGCTGCGTGCGCCGGTAACGTGCGGATTTTTTAGGCCCTACTAAATTCGACTAAGGTCATGGTCTGCATCGGGAAAATGAAGGCGATGACGTTATATCCGGCGAAATTGATGGAATGTTTTCCGTCTTATAGGCGGTCCACTTCACGTTATGCGGCAGATCACGAAGGCCGTTTGTCAGCAGAATCAGAGGCCGATCATCTATGAGCTATGAGTCCCTGCACTGGAGCGTCGTGAACGTCATGGCGAGGCTTTTCGGTCTCATGGCCGCTTTGGCGTTCGTCGCCTTTGGTGTTACTGCGGCGCGTCAGTTCACCGGGGCAACTGTTTCTACCCCAGGTGTGAGCGCGCTTGGCAATCTGCTCGTGTCCTTCTTCTGCCTTGCGCTTGCCATTGGTTTTCTCGCCGTGCGCCCATACAGGCCCGACTTATCGCGGCAGCGGCTTGCACAGGGCGACGCCTCGTCTCCCAAACTTGGCTGGTGGACCGGTGCTCCGAAGAACCATGGTAGCCGGTAGAAACCATGGGCCAATGCCGCATAACCCTGCGCTCAACCGGACCTGCGCGAAAAGCCGCGCAGGCCGGTTAGCTCCACGTTGGGCATTCGCGAATATTCAATCTATCGGTTTGCATACTCCTGACCGATCATGAAAAGTACAGACCGCGAAAGACTGCATCTCGCTTTGGTCATAGCTGGTCTTTTGTTGGCAGTGTTCGGCGGCATATGGCTTGGTATGGCCCACAACCAGAGCAAAGCTTCTGAGTGTTCTGCCCCCAACGGTGGAACAACACCCATCGTGGTCGACGGCGTCCTAACAAAGCACGAAAAATACCAACGGTTCTATGTCTCGAGCAATGGCAAAGAGTGGCCCGTGTACCGTTGCAACCGTGGCGGATGTCCTCACTACAAACAGCTAATGGGTTTGCTAGGTCAAAGGGCAGTCGCAAGTTTCTGTGGACATGAATTCCTAACCCTAGACATCCAAAACCAGCGCATCGTGACACGGGATGTCTCATCCATGCCAACGATAATTGCGGGGTTGGCGTTTAGTTGCGGGCTGGTTCTGATGGTTGTTCTATTGACGTTTGGTGACCGAAAATTCAGCATCTTTAAGCGTGAACCCAGTAACAGTTCTTAGTCGAGGCTCCTATGCCCAACCCATCCATCAACACGGACGCTGCGCGATGAAGCCGCGCAGCGCCGGTTATGTCAGACGTTAGACCTCATTCCCATGACCACGACCCTCCGTCTCTTATTCTTGGCAACGTCTTGTCTTTGTTCAGTCGCGGCAAGCGCCGCAGACAGCATTGACGCTGAAGTCATATTCCGCGGGACTTTTCGGCCCCCTTTCGAGCGGCCTTCCGCAAACGATCCTCCACCGCCCAAAATAAATTTCGGCTTTGGGTGGGTCGGACCTCGCCCGCGGCAAGAGACGAACAGCGTCGTCGGAACGAAAGGCTTGGACTTTGGTGTCTTGTTTATTCCTCATGCGCCTAGCCCCAAGGGCGCCCCGATCAAACTACGGTACGTCATACGTTTTCCCGAGCTTGGGCAAGTGAAGCCCGGCTTTCCCGCAACAACCCACGCGGAGAGTGAGATTGAGTGCTTGGTCGGTCTTGTTTGCACCGCACGCTACGTCTTCGACGCAGATTGGGAAATTGTTCCGGGGCGCTGGCGCTTCGAGGTTTTTTCTGGCGAAACCAAGATACTTGAGCAAGCCATTGACGTGCAGGCTCCACCGCCCAGCGTTGAACGTAAGCCAAATGAGGTCTAACCCTGCGCTCAACACGGACCGCCCAACACCTGCGCTGTTGGGTTTCCTCCGGCCTTCGGCCTCCGGCGGCCGGTTAGCTTCACGTTAGCCGCCTTATTGCCATGACGATTGACGAACTGAAAGTGTTGCTCACTTACGCCGGAGCGTTTGGAATCGGTGGCGTTGTCTTCCTTGGCGTTGCATGGCTGTTTCTGAGGTCGTACTTACCCAGTTACTTCGCGAAGAAGGCTGAGAACTTAGCCACTCGAGAAGACATTGCCGGCATTACCCACGAAATTGAAAGCGTAAAAGCTCAGTACGCCGTACTAATCGAAGACAGCAAAGCGAAACACCAACTTCGCATGGCCGCCCTTGACCGCCGACTTCAAGCTCACCAAGAGGCGTTTACCCTGTGGCGTGAAATACTCGGAGCCACTCACACAGAGGGAATTGGAAAGGTTGTTATCAAGTGCCAGGAGTGGTGGGAGAAGAACTGCTTGTACCTAGAGCCAAAGGTACGCGATGCGTTCGTTGCCGCGTACTCCGCAGCGCATTCCCACAGTGCATATGTTCGCGCCCGTACCGACTCGAAGAGTCTTACCGAGAATTGGGAGCTAATCACTAAGTTCCCCAATGTTCTATTCGAGGCCATTCAACTGCCGCCGCTTAGTGACGCAGAGGCAAAAGCACTAATTCCGCCCGAGGAACAGCATTGATCGCCAGGCGGCTAACCCATCATTCCACCGGACCTGCGCGAAAAGCCGCGCAGGCCGGTAAATTCAGACGTTAGATTGCACAATGAACCACAGCGCCGGAATTAGCCTTTTCCTGACAATCGCCACTATTTGGATCGCTGGCTGCTCATCGTATACACCCGCCCCAGAACCGGGCACTCAAGAATATCGCGATAGCATGGTGGTGATAGCTCAAGTTTGTATACCCACTCCCTACACACCTAAGTACCTTTCGGGGTGGCAGGTTGACCGCTACGGTCCGCACGGCGAACGTCGATCGGCAGGGTCACTTATTCAGGCGAAGCGATTGTCTTCAGCAAACAAGCAAACCATTTTTGAGATATTCACTCACAACCGGCAAATTGACCTTGTGGCACTAGTTATCAGGGTCGATGAAGTCGAATACGTCTTTGACCCTGAAGGCAAAATGCTTGCGAATGACACGTGGACAGCATGGGAATTACCCCAGACTCAATCTACCAAAGGCATGGCGTGGTACGCACTGGCCAATCACCGCAATGTTGAAATCAGGTTGCCAGAGTCCTCTGCGCCGAAAGTGAGGTACCGTCTTTTGCGTATTTCAGATTGGTGGGGCAAGGTTCCGATGCCAAACAACGATAGCCCTAGTTGCTAACACCCTGTGGTAGTTACAGTGGGTATGCAACCTAACCCTTTAGTCGAGCGGACCTGCGCGAAAAGCCGCGCAGCCTGCTCATTTCCACGTTAGACCTCATATGACTTGGCTACTGATAATCGTTGCCCCGATTGCTTTTGCCCTATTGCTTGCGACCGTTCGTACGGTTTCCCGAGGTAACTGGATTCTTGTAATTGCTATCGCTGCAGCGGCGGAAGTCATCTTTCTTGATCGGCCAATCAACTGGGAGGCGAAACACCTCTTTGCCCTTTGGGTAGCTGGTGTTTTTCTTCCATGGGGAGCCGCAGCTAGTTTCTTGGCTTTCGCCTCACCTCAGTTAAGTCCCTTGAGGCGATCACTTGTCTTTTCATCTTCCTATTTCGCAGCGCTAGTGCTCGGCCTTATCGCTGGAGATAGTCTCGGTGTCATACCGCAATGAGGTCTAACCTTCCGCTCCAGAAGGACGCTGCGCCGGCAAGCCGGCTTCGCGCCCCTGAGCTTGCACGTTAGACCGCGTAATGCCTCACGTCATCTGCATACTCACATTTCTTTTAGTACCACTTGAGTGTTTCGCCGAACTCATACCATTTCGTCACATCCCTCCAGTTGGTGAAGCATTTTGGACGGAGCCACAACGTTACTCATGGAAACACAACGGCTCTCAAGTTGCGCTTTACGAAGACGGGACGCTATTTGCAGATGGTAAGGCGCAAGTGAAGCTTCCAAAATGGGCTGGGCCATTCCCTCCTGCCATCATCAGTAACCTATCTGCCGGAGAGCTTGAAAGAGCACTGCTCATTGCTTACAACGCAGATATGGGTGGTGAAGGCAATAGCTACCTGTGTCGTTATGCTCGCGATCTGAGCTCCATACGTTGGTGTCAGAAAATCATGTTCAATTACCGGGCATCTACATCGGTGGATGCCATATGGGTGGGTGCTATTGGGTTTATTGGTCGGATCGAGCCGAAACATGGGCGATTCGTTTGGCGTCACCAGAATCTTTATGGTGCATACACGCTTTCCGGAGACTCGTTCAACATCACATGCCCTGTTACTGAAGACTCAGTTACGGTTACTTTCGAGTCTGCAGGAAGTAATCGCGGAAGTGAAAAGCGCATAGTGCTTAATCGAGAAACTGGCGAAATTATTTCAGTTACTGACATTGGGGGGAGTCGTGTTTGCCAATAATGCGCGGTCTAACCCTCCGCTCCAGAGGGACGCTCCGCCGGCAAGCCGGCTGCGCGCCCCTGAGCTAGCACGTTCCTCGAAGCGTTTCATCCCGAAATAGCTGGCGGTTTGTTTGGCGTGTCCGGTGGGTCGGTGGTGATTGCGACCCTTGGGAGGCGCCGCAGCGAGGAGCCGTGACAGGGATTGTCCGCCGGACTTGTCCGAGCGCAGCGAGTTTGGCTGGCGGCCTGGCGCGGCCCCGCAGCAAGGGCACCCGCAGGGCGGCGACCCAGGGCCGCAATCACTACTGACCCGCCGGACCCCGGTACCACTTCACAAGGCAGGCCGCGGCGAAGCGGCTAAACTGCGCGTTTTCCCGATGAACCCGGAAGAACGCAGGACGCAACCATGCCCGTCAACTACGCCACCCCCGCCCCCGAGACCCTGTTCCCCGTCGCCGGCGTCCGCCTCGGCACCGCCGAGGCGGGCATCCGCAAGAAGGACAGGCGCGACCTCACCCTGATCGAGCTGGCGCCGGGCAGCCGCGCGGCCGGGGTGTTCACGCAGAACCGCTGCTGCGCGGCACCTGTCACGGTTTGCCGCGAAAACCTGGCGGGCAGCGCAGGCATCCGAGCGCTGGTGATCAACACCGGCATCGCCAACGCGGCCACCGGCGAGCAGGGCATGCGCGCCGCGCGCGAGACCTGCGCGGCGGCGGCGCAGCTGCTCGGCTGCACGCCCAGGGAAGTGCTGCCGTTCTCCACCGGCGTGATCCTCGAACACCTGCCGGTGGACAAGCTCGTCGCCGGCCTGCCGCGGGCGCATGCCGACCTGGGTGCGGACCGTTGGCACGCCGCGGCGCACGCCATCATGACCACCGATACGGTGGCCAAGGCCGCCTCGCGTCGCATCCAGCTCGACGGCCGGACGGTCATCGTCACCGGCATCAGCAAGGGCGCCGGCATGATCCGGCCCAACATGGCCACCATGCTCGGCTTCGTCGCCACCGACGCCGGCATCCCCGCGGCGCAGCTGGCGCAGCTGGCAAAGCAGGCCGCGGACCAGAGCTTCAATTGCATCACCGTCGATGGCGACACCTCGACCAATGATTCCTTCGTCCTGATCGCCACCGATGCGGCGGGCATCGAAGTCGATGCCGGCTCGAAGCACTGGCCGGCGCTGAGCGCGGCCGTCGTCGCCGTGGCCCAGGAGCTGGCGCAGGCCATCGTGCGCGATGGCGAAGGCGCGACGAAGTTCATCACCGTCGCCGTGGAAGGCGGGGCGACGGCGGAGGAATGCCGCAAGGTGGCGTATTCGATCGGGCACTCGCCGCTGGTGAAGACGGCCTTCTTTGCCTCCGACCCCAACCTCGGCCGCATCCTTGCCGCCATTGGCTACGCCGGCATCGGCGACCTCGATGCCGCCGGCGTGCGCGTGTGGCTCGGCACCGGCGCCGAGGAGGTGCTGGTTTCCGAGCTGGGTGGCCGCGCGGCGAGCTACCGCGAGGAGGACGGCGCGCGCATCATGAAGAACGCCGAAATCGCGGTACGCGTGGACCTCGGCCGCGCCGGCGGCGGCGGGGGCGCCCGTGCCACGGTGTGGACCTGCGACTTCTCCTACGATTACGTCAAGATCAACGCCGACTACCGCTCCTGAGGACGCCATGACCATTGCCGACAAGGCCCGCTTCGAGCGCGCCATCGCCCTGTTCGATGCGGCCAATGCCGAGGACCCCAACCTTGATGAGGGCCAGCCCAAGGAACTGCTCTACGCCCGGCGCATGACCGAGATGATCGGACGCTATGCGCCCGAGGCCGGCGAGGCGGCGCAACTGGCCGTGCGCGCCCAGCACATCCGCCGCTGGACGGTGCCGCGCAGCAGTTATCCGATGACCAGGGAGGGCTATCACGCCTGGCGCACGGGGCTCTACACGTTCCACGCGAAGACGGCTGCGGAGCTGATGCAGCAGGCCGGCTACGGGCAGGACATGATCGACCAGGTGGCGATGGCGGTGGGCAAGCGCCAGCTCAAGGTCAATGCCGACACGCAGATGCTCGAGGATGTGACCGACCTGGTGTTCATCGAGCACTATATGCTGGCCTTCGCTGCCGGCAAGCCGGACTACGACGAGGCAAAGTGGCTCGACATCATCCGCAAGACCTGGCGGAAAATGTCGGCGCGCGCCCACCAGTTCGCCACCGGCGGCGGCATCAGGCTGCCGGAGCCGCTGGTGCCCCTGATACTCAAGGCGATCGCGGAGGAGGAGAAGAAATGAACGTCGGATTCATCGGCCTCGGCCTCATGGGCCGCCCCATGGCCCTGCACCTGGAAAAAGCCGGGCACGCGCTGCACCTGTGGGCGCGGCGCCCCGAAGCGCTGGCGCCGTTCATCGACAAGACGGCCGGCGTCAACGCGAAAGTCCATGCCACGCCGGCGGCGGTCGCCGCGAGCGCGGAGGTGGTCGTCACCATGGTGGCGGATGCGCCCGACGTCGAGCACGTCTGCCTCGGCGCCGACGGCCTGGCGGCCGGTGGCCGGGCCGGGCTGATCGTGGTCGACATGTCGACCATCAACCCCAACGCCGCGCGCCGCATCGGCGAGCGCCTGGCGGCGAAGGGCATCGAGTTTCTTGACGCGCCGGTGTCGGGCGGCGAGACGGGCGCCATCAACGCGGCGCTGACCATCATGGTCGGCGGCAAGCCCGAGGTGTTCGAGAAGGTGAAGCCGCTGTTCGAGAAGATGGGCAAGTCGGTGACCCTGATCGGCGGCTCCGGTGCCGGCCAGGTAGCCAAGGCCTGCAACCAGATCCTTACCGGCGTCGGCGTGCTGGCGGTGGCGGAAGCCTTCAATTTCGCGGCGAAGAGCGGCGTCGATCCGGCCCGCGTGCGCGAGGCGCTGCTCGGCGGCTTCGCCTATTCGAAGGTGCTGGAGAACCACGGCCAGCGCATGCTGGACCGCAACTTCAAGCCCGGCTTCAAGGCCTGGATGCACCAGAAGGACCTGCGCATCGTCATGGAGGAGGCCC
>CAYTFA010000051.1:0-8957 GCA_964436755.1 uncultured Rhodocyclaceae bacterium
TCCACGGCCAGCGCGACGTCGTCGTTGATGATCAGCCGGGCCCCGGCCGCGCGGCAGATGCGCAGCATTTCCGCGGCCTGGGCGCGCCGCAGCGGGCGCGGCGCCGTCTTGTTGCGGTACTGGACGAGCGGTACGCCGCCGTCCAGCGCCGCCTGCACCAGCGCAGAAAGCCGCGGCAGGAGCGGATCGTCCGGCGTGACGGCACAGAGCCCGGCGAGCCTCATTGTGCCGGCTCCTCGCCGTCGCCGGCAGCACGCAGCCAGAACATCCGGTCCGGGATGAACTGGCCCATCCCCGGCCGGTAGCCGCCGGCGAGCGTGCGCCACGTGTATTCCTGGGCGCCATGGACCGCATCGGCCAGAGGGACACCGTTGGCGACGTGCGCGGCGAGCGCGGAGGCCAATGTGCATCCCGAGCCGTGGTAACTCCCCGCCAGCCTTTCCCAGCGGTCGCTGCGCACCGCACCGTGGCTGCCGTAAAGCGTATTGACCACCTGCGGCGTGCCTTCGTGCGTTCCGGTCACCAGCACGTACTCGCAACCGGCCTCGACCAGCGTGCGTGCGCACGCCGGCAGCGCGACCGCCTGCGCATCGATTTCCTGGGCCAGCCGCCGCGCCTCGAGGCTGTTGGGGGTGAGCACGGTGGTCTGCGGCAGCAGCAGGCCGATCATCGCCTCGACCACCTCCTCGTCGGCAAGCTGGTCGCCGCGGCCCGAGGCAAGCACCGGGTCGAGGATGACCGGCAATTCGGGATAGTCGGAGATCACCTCGGCCACGGCCGCGATCACTTCGACGCTGCCGAGCAGCCCGATCTTGAAGCCCGCCACCGGCATGTCCTCCAGCAGCGCACGCGCCTGGTCGGACACCCAGGCCGCATCCACCGGCAGCACTGCCTCGACGCCGGCCGTGTCCTGAACGGTGAGTGCCGTGACTACCGACAGCGGATGGCAGCCCAGGCTGGCCAGCGTGAGTATGTCGGCCTGCAGTCCGGCGCCCCCCGTGGGATCGGAGGCGGCGAAGCTCAGCACGGCAGGCGGGGCGGGGCGGGGAGCGGTCATTGGCGCAAGGGGCGGACGCGGCCTGGCAGCCGCACCGGTGGCGGGCAATTCTATCCGATGCGACGCGGCGCTCCGGACCTAACGGCGACAGGGGCTTGCCGACGCGAAAACCAAGTATGATTGCGGAAAGCAAGACCGGCCGCGTCCAAACGGCCGGCCGTACCGCAGGGGAGGAAGGGTCAGGCCGCCCGCGGCGGAACCAACGACAATGCGCATGGAATAACGTGAGCGACGTACCCGAGCTTTCCGGCGTCAAGGTGATGGTGATCGACGATTCGAACACCATACGCAAGACTGCCGAAATCTTCCTGCGCCAGGCCGGTGCCCAGGTGGTGCTGGCGGAAGACGGCTTCGATGCCCTGGCCAAGATCAACGACCACCAGCCCAACCTGGTGTTCTGCGACATCCTCATGCCGCGCCTCGATGGCTACCAGACCTGCGCGCTGATCAAGAAGAACCCGAAGTTCGCCGGAACGCCGGTGATCATGCTGTCCTCGAAGGACGGTCTGTTCGACCGCGCACGCGGCCGCATGGTCGGCTCCGACGAATACCTGACCAAACCCTTCACCAAGGACGCCTTGTTGAAAACGGTCGCCGCCCACCTGGCGCGGCCCTGACCTGGATTCAAGCCAAAGCGAGTCATCTGCCATGCCCATCAAGACCGTACTCATCATCGACGACTCCCCCACCGAACGCCACATCCTGAGCCAGTTGCTGATCGGCGCCGGCTACGAGACCGTGACCGCGGACAGCGGCGAGGAAGGCATTGCCCGTGCCAAGCAGATCAAGCCGGACCTTGTCCTGATGGATGTCGTGATGCCCGGCATCAACGGCTTCCAGGCCACACGCGCGCTATCCAAGGACGATGACACCAAGGACATCCCGGTCATCATGTGCACCACCAAGGACCAGGAAACGGATCGGGTCTGGGGAATGCGCCAGGGCGCCAAGGACTACGTCACCAAGCCGGTCGACGGACCGGCGCTGCTGGCCAAGATCGCGGCGCTGGGCTGACGATGGCCAGACGCATCAGTCTGCGCGAGTTCCAGCAGAGCCTTTCCGATCGGCTCCTGTCCGCGCGGCGCGGCGAGGGTGGCCACACGTTGCTCGGCGTCGAGTCGGGCAGCGAGGAACTTCCGGGAGGCAGCCACTGGCTGATCGACCTGGCCGATTCCGGCGAGGTCATCCCGGTGCCGGCGCTGACGCCGGCGCCGCTGACCAAGCCGTGGTTCGCCGGCATCGCCAACATCCGCGGCGTCCTCTACAGCGTGGTCGACTTCGCTGCCTGGCGCGGCGGCGCGCCAACTCCGCTCAATGCCCAGTCGCGCCTGGTGCTCGTCGGCGCCCGCCACGGGGTCAACACTGCGCTGCTGGTGCGGCGTGCGCTGGGACTGAGGCCGCAGATGGACATGCACGCGACAGAGGACGCGCCCGCAGGTGATGCGGCGCCTTGGCTCGGCGGCCGCTACCACGATACCCATGACATCAACTGGACGCAGTTGCGCGTGCCTGCGCTGCTGGCCGACTCCACCTATCTCGATATCGCGCTCTAGCGAAAGGACATTCCATGGCCTTCAAGCTCCCCTTCAAACTGCCGAGCTTCGACCGTCGCAATGCGAGCCCACCGCCCGAAGGCAGTGCGCCCCCGGTCGAACGCCGCGCACAGCGCGGCATCCCGGTCATCGGCAAGTTCGACATCGATACCCAGTTCCGCATCCTCGGCACGGTCTTCCTGATCAGCCTGCTGATCTCCATCGCGGCGATCTTCATGCAGAACCAGGCCACCACCCGCGGCATCAACCACCTGGCCGCCGTAAGCCGCATCTCGCCATTGACGCAGCAGATTCCCAAGGCGGCGCAGGCCGCCATGGCAGGACAAAAGGAAGCCGTCGCCGAACTGCGTGAAGCGCGCGACAACCTCGGCCAGTTGCTCGAGCGCCTTACCGAGGGCGGCGAGTACCGCGGCCTCAGGCTGGCACCGACCATCGTCGAGGCGCGCCCCGCTCTGGACGCCCTGCGCGAGGCCTGGGGCCGGCAAAGCGAACTGATCAGCCTGATGGCTTCGCAGGAAAAGCGCTTTCAGGCGGTAGGCAACCTTGCCCAGGTCGCCCGCCAGCAGGGACCGGCGATGCTCGATGCGGCGGGAGCTGCCGGCGGCAAGCTGCCCTTTCTCGTCGAGCGAATCCTGCGCGCCGCGCTGATGCTGTCGGCGCAACCGACACTCGACGAAGCGATGGCGGCCCAGCTTCCGCGCGACATCGCCGCAGCCCAGGAAGCCGTAGCTGCGGATTCGGTTCTCGGCAAGGCCCTGGCGGCAATGCGCACTGCGGCCGAGCCGCTGGCCGGCGACCTGAAGCCGTTCGCCAAGGCGCGGGCCGCGGGAGCCACGCTCCTCAGCAATGTCGCCACCTCCTCCCGCATCGACGCCCTGATCGACGCCTATGACAAGGAGGCCACGGAACAGGACACGCCCTCGTTCGTCGCCGCCATCGCCGGCTCGATCGCACTCGTGATGCTGGTGCTGATGGTCAAGTCTTTCAACGACGAAGGTACGCGGCGCAGCGGCGAGGCGGAGCGGCAGCGGCGCAACGCGGAATCCTCCTCCGAAGCCACCCAGGGCGCCATTCTGCGGCTGATGAACGAAATGGGCGATCTCGCCGATGGCGACCTGACCATTCGATGCACGGTGTCGGAAGACATCACGGGCGCCATCGCCGACTCGGTGAATTACACGGTCGAGGAACTCGCCGTGCTGGTGCGGCGCATCAACGACGCCGCCGACCGCGTTACGCGCGCCTCCAGTTCCGCCCAGTCCACTTCGAACGAACTGCTCTCGGCGACCAAGATCCAGTCCACCGAGATCCAGAACGCCAGCACCGCGGTTCTCGAAATGGCCAGTTCGATGAAGACCGTGTCCTCCTCCGCGCTCGAGTCCGCGCGCGTCGCGCACGCCTCGCTCGACGCCGCACAGAAGGGCGCCACCGCGGTGGCCAACTCGATCTCCGGCATGAACGATATCCGCTCGCAGATCCAGGAGACGTCGAAGCGGATCAAGCGGCTCGGCGAGTCGTCGCAGGAGATCGGTGAAATCGTGGAACTGATTTCCGACATTACCGAGCAGACGAACGTGCTGGCGCTCAACGCCGCGATCCAGGCCGCATCGGCCGGCGAGGCGGGCCGCGGCTTCTCGGTCGTTGCCGAGGAAGTGCAGCGCCTTGCCGAACGCTCCGGCGAGGCGACGAAGCAGATCGCCGCCATCGTGAAGACGATTCAGACCGACACCCACGATACGGTGGCGGCCATGGAACACTCGACCCAGGGCGTGGTGGAAGGAGCCCGCCTGTCCGACGCGGCCGGTCAGGCGCTCAACGAAATCTCCAGCGTTTCCCAGGACCTCGCGCGCCTGATTGAAGCGATCTCGAGCGACACCCAGGAACAGGCGGACATCGCCACCAAGGTGGCGGACTCGATGAAGGACATTCTGCGCATCACGGCGCAAACGACGACCAGTACGCAACAGACGGCGGTTTCGATTGGCGAGCTGACGCAGCTCGCGACGGAACTGAAGGGCTCCGTTTCCGGCTTCAAGGTGTAATCCGAAACGCATCGTGACGCGACGCTTGGCTACCGACCCCAGATGAGCACCGAACTCGACATCGGACCGCTGTCCTGGGTCAAGGGCGAAATCGACCTGGCGCTGGAACGCGCCGGCGCGAGCCTGTCCGCGCACCGCGCGAACCCGGCCGGCGACGACCTCAAGAAGGCCCTGAGCGGTATGCACCAGGCACACGGTGCGCTCGCCATCGTCGGCCTCGACGGCATCACCCAGTTCGCCGACGCGATCGAGAGGCTGTTGGCCGCCCTCGACGGCGGCGGCGTCGCGGACCGCGAAGCGACCATCACCGCGACGCAGGGCGGCTTCGACGCCCTGCGCGGCTACCTCGACGACCTCGTCGCCGGCCATCCGGACCAGCCGCTCAAGCTGCTCGGCCCCTACCGGGCGCTGGTCGTCGCTCGCGGCCAGCCCGAACCGGGCCCGGCCGAGATGTTCTTCCCCGACCTCACGCAGCGCCCGCCCAAGCGCGAGAAGGATCCGGCACCGCTCGCGGGCGAGGCGCTGGCGGCTCGCATCAAGGCCGCGCGCCTCGGCTTCGAGCGCGGCCTGCTGAAGTGGATCAAGGGCGACGCCAAGGGCGTCGGCGAAATGAAGTCGGCCATCGCGATGATCGAGCTGACCCGGATGACGCCGGGCGCGCGAGCCTATTGGTGGGTGGCGCTCGGCGTGCTCGACGCCCTGGCGGCCGGGGGGCTGCCGGATGCCGCCGAAGCGAAGCGGTTCGCCATGCGCCTGGGGGCCCAGGTCAAGAAGCTCAGCGAAGGGCAGACCGATCCGGGCGAAGCGCCGCTGCGCGAAGCCCTTTATCTGGCGGCATGTGCTACCGCGGGTGGCGCTCCCCTCGCCATCGTGCGCGCGGCGTACCGGCTCGACGGCATGCTGCCCAAGGCGACCGCGTCCGAGACCGAGCGGCTGCTGCCGCACATCCGCCGCCTGCGCGAACTCATTGCTGCCGCAAAAGATGACTGGAATCGGCTGTGCGCCGGCACCGCGGCCGCCCTGCCGCCTTTCCACGAGCGGGTGGCGAAGATCGCGGAGGAAGGCGCCGCCACGGCGCAGGCAGACTACGCGCGACTGACGGCAGCCATCCTTGGCCAGGCAGACCAACTGCGCCGCGACCCGTCCCGCCACAACGAGCCGCTCGCCCTGGAAATGGCCACGGCATTGCTGCTCGCCGAGTCGGTACTGGAGAACTTCGAGTCCCTCGATGCCGACTTCGCGCGGTCGGCCGACGCCGTCGTCAGCCGGCTCGAAGCGGTCAGTCGCGGCGAAGAGCTCGAAATGCTCGAGCTTCCCCACCTCGACGCGATGTCGCGCCGGGCGCAGGAACGCCTGCTGCTCGAATCGGTAGCCCGTGAAATCCGCACCAACCTCGGCGCCATCGAGCAGACGCTCGACGCCTTCTTCCGCGATACCTCGCGCCAGGCGACGCTGGCTGCGCTCGACGAGCCGATCCGCCAGATCCAGGGAGCGCTGCTGGTGCTCGGCCAGGACCGCGCCAACGCCGTGCTGGATGAATGCGCCAAGGCCATCCGCCGCTTCGCCGAACCGGGATTCGCGGTGCAGCCCGGCGATTTCGAGGACGTGGCGAAAAAGCTCTCGGCGCTGGGCTTCTTCGTCGCCCAGTTGCAGAGCGGCACCGCCGACATCGACGCGATCCTCGAACCGCCGGTACCGGCGCACGCGACGGAAGAGGCTTCCGAGGCCCCGGTCATTGAAGCGGTGCCGGCCGAAACGGCGCCATCCGTCGCCGACACCGCCCTGGCCGACTTCGAGGTAGAGGCTCCCGTCGAGGCCGCGATCCCGCCGGCGCCTTCGGTCGAAGCCCCGGCGCCATCCGAAGAAGCTGCGCGTCTGGTCGACGCCAGCCAGGAAGAACTCGACGCCGAACTGCTCTCGATCTTCATCGAGGAAGCCAAGGAAGTCTTGGGAACCATCGGCACCCACGTGCCGATGCTGCGCACCGCGCCCGGCGATCACGATTCGCTGGTCACTGTCCGCCGCAGTTTCCATACGCTGAAGGGCAGCGGCCGCATGGTAGGTCTCGCCGACCTCGGCGAAGCCGCCTGGGGCGTCGAGCAGGTGCTCAACGGCTGGCTGCACCGGGGCGAGGCGGCATCGGCGGACCTGCTGGCCATGCTCGACAGCGCGGCCGAGCTTTTCGCGCGCTGGGTAGAACGTCTCGAGAGCGGTGCCGGGCGTCATCTTGACGCCAGCGAACTCGCCGCGCGCTGCCAGGCACTTGGCGCTGCCGAGGCACAGGCCGCCGCGCCCGTTGCACCCTCGGCGCCAACGGAAGCTGAAGCTGCAGAGGCGGCGGAGCTTCCCGCCGAAGCCGGTGCTGCGACCGAGCCCCATGCCGCCGAGGAGGAAGCGCCCGCCGCGGTCGCTCCGTCCGACGAAGAGCCTGCTGAGGAAATCCAGCTCGAGGAAGTTCAGCTCGAGGCGATTCCGCCTGAGGAAGCGCCGGTCGAGGAAGTGCCTGTCGAGGAGGCACCCACGGCTTCGGCCGACGTGGTTTCCTTCCCTGCGCCACCGCCGATCCGTGTCGGCGACATCGAAGTCGCCCCGACGCTGTACAACCTGTACCTCGACGAGGCGCGCGAACACGTCGCCACGCTGCAGGCCAGGGTCGGCCTCGACGAAGTCCCCGGCGAGGATGCCGTGCGCGCAGCGCATACCACGGCCAGCATCTCGGCGGCGACCGGCTTCATGCCGATCTCCACCCTCGCACGGGCGCTCGAACACGCGCTGGTGCGCTTCGCGCAGGTCGAGGCCGTGCCCGGCGATACCGAGCGGTTTGCCTTTGCGCGCTGCGCCGGCGCACTGGAAGGCATGCTCGGCGCGGTCGCAGAACGGCGCATGCCGGGCGAAGAGTCGGACCTGACTGCAGAACTCGAAGCGATGATGCCGGCGATGGCGCATGCGCCGGCCGCACCGATCGCGATTCCCGAGTCGGAGCCCGAGCCGGCCGAACCCGTACCTGTGCCGACTGCCGAGGCCGCGGCGGAGCCCGCTCCCGCCATAACGCCCGAACCGCCCGCACCGGAACCCGTGATCGAGGCGCCGGCGGCCGAGGAGGCCGAACCGCAGCCTGCCGGGGCCGTTCCCGAAATCACCGTCACGGCCGCGGAACGGCGCGCGGCGCGCATCGTGGACGAAATCGATCCGCAGGTACTGCCGCTGTTCCTCGAGGAAAGCGTCGACCTGATGCGCGACATCGGTGAAGCGCTGCGCCAGTGGCGTGCGACGCCGCAGGATGCCAATGTGGCGCACATGTTGCAACGCGCCCTGCATACCCTGAAGGGCAGCGCCCGCATGGCGGGCGCGATGGGATGCGGCGAACTGCTGCACTCGATGGAGGATCGCGTCGAACAGGCCAACGCGATGCAGTCGGTGCAACCGGCGATGATCGACGGCCTCGAAGCCTCCTACGACCGCGCGGCAATGCTCATCGAGTTCCTGCGCAACCCGGAAGCGATGGCTGCCGAGGCCGAGACGCCGGCGCCGGCCTTCGAACCGGAAGTCACCGTGGAGGCGGCGCCAACGGAGCCAGGCGCCGAAGTACCGGCGGAACCCCATGCCGAAGCGCCGGCGGAACCGCATCCGCACCATGCCCAGGCGATCCGCGTCACCGCGCCGCCCGAACCGCCCGCACCGGCACCATTCGGCCAGGCAGGCCAGGTCCAGTTGCGGGTGCGGGCCAGCCTGGTGGACCAGCTGGTCAACGAAGTCGGCGAAGTCGCCATCGCGCGCGGTCGCGTCGAAGGCGAGTTGCTCGCGCTGAAGTCTTCGCTGCTCGACCTGACCGAGAACGTGATCCGCCTGCGCAATCAGTTGCGCGAGGTGGAGATCCAGGCCGAGTCCCAGATGCAGTCGCAGCAGGCGCTGGCCGCGGAACGTGGGGTCGACTTCGATCCGCTCGAATTCGACCGCTTCACGCGCTTCCAGGAAGTGACGCGGATGATGGCGGAAAGCGTCAACGACGTCGCCACCGTACAGCAGAACCTGTTGCGCAACCTCGACCACGCCAACGCGGCCGTGGCGGCGCAGGCGCGGATCAATCGCGAACTGTCGCAGCGCATGATGGGCGTGCGCATGGTGCCCTTCGAGAGCATCGCCGAGCGGCTGCATCGCGTGGTACGCCAGGCGGCGAAGGACACAGGCAAGCGGGCCAACCTCGACATCCGCCACGGCCAAACGGAAATCGACCGCTCGGTGCTGGACAAGATGGCCGGACCGCTCGAGCACCTGCTGCGCAACAGCGTAGCGCACGGCCTCGAG
>CAYTFA010000052.1:0-8929 GCA_964436755.1 uncultured Rhodocyclaceae bacterium
CTCTGTTCTCTACAGACGTAGTCATGACTGCACCTGCCTCCAGATGTCGGAAACGATCTTGTCAAATACGGGACGAATCCCGGGATTGATATAGTCTCTTCCTTGAACGTACCCCCCATTACGGGTGCCGTGCCCATACTGGATAAGGATAGCGACCTGCTTGCCGCCTTCGATGTCCGTGTTGTACCATTCAATCCCGGGATTCGATTTGTCGCGGATTACACGATACCCCCATGAGTCTGCAGCCAGACCTGTATCTTCTGGTGTAGCATCCGCTAGAGCATCTACTCCCATTTTGCCATATCGAGAGAGGTTTCGATAGAGACTCCCATCGGTCATCTTCTTAAGATATGCTTCGGTGTTCTTGAAGCTTCCAGTTGATGAAAACGAAAACATGGAGTCTCCTTAACTGAGTCTAGATGGTTCCGACGTCTTCAATGCTGAACGTATGTGCCTGATAATCTCCACGAATATCGGCAAACGTGTCAATCCATGCTCTGGCAATGAACGTGGTCGATACTCCCCATCCAGAAGGAATCTGGATCACTCGACTAATAGTCGCAGTAGTTCCCATGGCAGTTCCACTCTTAGGCGCGATAATAGAGTTAGTTCTCATCACAGGCGTAACTAAGTCCGTTGACTTAAAGATGGCAAAGGCGCAGCCAACAACGGCACCGCCTCCACCGGCACCCTCCATAAAGAATGCCTGCGCATCAAACCTATAGTACCGTCCAACTTCCGGGGTTAATGTTATGCTTAGACCTGTGACAGAAACCCAGTTTCCAATGGAAAGTGGAACAAGAGAACTATTGATAGTGCTGCCAAGAATGCCCTTCCCGGCACCATCTACATATAACTTATTCGTCGCATCTGTGTCTGCGGTTGGCGCATTGCTGACCGTAGCGTCAGGAACAATTAATCTTCCAGTATCCGTAACAAATGCGCCGGAACCCTGAACGACAGTGCCTCCTGTCCCATCGGCACGAACAATAGCATTATCAGATGAGCCGACAGTCCCACCAAGACTTCCCGGAGGGCCGGTTGGGCCGGGAGGACCGATAACGGATCCAGCGTTTATGGTGCTTCCATCATGCCGAGATAGTATTAAATCCCCACTAGAAACTGAACCACTAACAATCGCCTGGTCCTCAATTGCCTGCATTCGAGCAGCAGTAAATCCTGTAACTGTAGCCATTAGAAATTCCTTTACTCTGTTGTATCAGAAAGACTATATGAATCTGGAGTCAAAGTTGTGACGTTTGCGTTAAGTATAGTAAATGTCCCTGTCGTGCTATTAACGGTTATTAGCTCTGCGTGATCGGTCGATGCCGTCCAGGTACCATTACCATTATCGGAAATACTAATAGCTACTATGCTAGATAGGTCTTGTGTGTCACTGATTCTATACTGAAAATCAGTCTCATATACCGCATTCGCCTTCTCTAATCTAAACTCGTCATTAGGCAAGAGGAATATGTATCCCTCATAATCACTTGATGCAGTCCATGTCCCATCACCATTATCAGTGATCTTCATATAGGCCCAGTTCTGCATAAGCATGGGAAGACCGAGTACTGTCTCTATCGTTGGTGTATATGTTTCGTCACCATAAAGGCGGCGCTCAATTTCAATTAGAAGTCCTGGATCAACTTCGTCAGTGATAATAGTCATATAAGTAATCGGCGAACCACTACCATCACTATTAAAATCTGATACCGGAGTCGGATACGTCGTTAACTCCCAGGCTATTTCTACTGGTTCTAAGCTATCAGCCTGCGTCTCATAAGTCCGATCGACTGGAGAAAACACGCCTGAGAATATAACATGAATTTTATAGCCGCCACCGACATCTCCACCAAGATCATTCCCGATCTTTGTTCTATATGAGAATGCTACAGGAAGAGAAACCTGTTCGCCTGCGGTTATACCTCGTCTTGGTGCGTAATCCCCAGTGATATACTCTAGAACCCAAGGATATGTATAAGCAGTAACGGTTGCTGAAAAAGGCTCTCTAGTCTGACTCTCGCCTATCTTTACGCCATCATAATATATGTTTTCCTTAGTTCTTCCATGGTTCTCTTCAACGGAAATTAACCCGTTCCAGGGAAGAACGGTGCCATCGGTGAAGTAAAGAACCCCTCGGTCGAGACCCGACTCATATGCTTTCTGACCAACATCATCCCAAACAATTTGCGGCATATGTCTCCCTTTCTTATCCAGAAGTTCCAAGTTCACGTCGGCGACGAGCATTCAACTCTCTGTTTCTTGCCGCCGCTTCGTGTCTCCCCATCTTTTTCGGTTGTGAGTTCTTAAGGTTACATATTCTTATAAGTGAGAACAAGCGATTCAGATGCCAGTTCTCAACTTCAAAAGGAATGTTAAATGCGACCAACCAATAATATATGAGCTCCGAAGTTATTCTTTCACCACGACGCCCCTTAACTTCGGGCATCTCTCCAAAGGTCGTTGCTGACTCTGGCGACTCAATATACCGGTTTATCGCCTCAAAGTCACTTTGCGTAAGAATTGATATTGGATCCTCAACAGGATTCTCATTTGTAATCATAAATCGTATATAATCTAGAACTTCATTTGTATCTTTCTCATCACTATCTAAGAATGGTCTTTTGTATTTTGACTCCCATTTTGACAGGGAGATCAGAGAATGTTCAAGTTCTAGGATTAATCCGTTCTTTGTGATAAATGATTGCGTCTCTTCGTCAAAGAACTCGTCTCCACCAGTTTCAATCTGTAACATTCTCTGATCTCCCTTGTCAATTGAATCAGAAGTCGAAGAACCAATCGTCGTCGACAACGGCCGGGAACTTATACCCGGTGTTCGGCATCGCCGTGACGATCTTATCCTCAGTAATGGCGGGCTGAGCACCAGAGGTGAGAGCCACACCATCCATGTAGTAGGTGACTCCGGTGACCGAAGGAATCGTAATGACCTTCGTACCGCTATTATAAGTCGGAGCCGTAGGCGTAACCTCAGTCAAAGCACCAGAGAAGATCGCCAGAACTGCGGCGGGCGTTGGCAACGACGGATCAGTACCAGCCGTACCGTAGAGGAACTGCTCAAGCTCAGCCAGATCACCAGCAGAGACCTGAGTGGAATCAACCGTGATGATCGAAGTCGGAGTGTAACCAGCAACAGCAACCGGAACCGTGGTAAGCTCCCAGCTGAACGTGATAGCCTCAGGCGAATCGTTCACGGTAGAGTAGGCCCGCTCTGAAGGGCTTGCGCTGCAACCATAAATCATATGCAATTTATAGCCATGCGCGTCACCGTCAAGATCATTACCAATCCGAGTCCGGAAAGACAGACCAAATGACTTCCGGCTCTGCTGTCCAATGGTAACGCCAGGGCTAGGGACACCAAGACCATCAAACGGCGCAAACTCATCGGGATAAGTGAACGCCTCAATCGTGGCGCCAAACTCCTCAGCAGAGAAGAGGTTGAGGTACTTGACGTTGTCGGCGTACTGAGCGCTCGGCTCGGCGCCAGAAGGAGACTCCGTAACGGAGGTCAAACCATTCCAAGCTACGCCATTGTTATAGACGCCAGAACTGTTAGGGATGTAGAGGACGCCACGATCGACACCAGTCTCATAGACTCGCTCGCCAATGCCGTCCCAAGTCAGGATAGCCATGTTATCTCCTCAGAAGTAGAGAGTGTATACGTCATGATTCAGATTGTCAGCCGTAAAGAAACGCTCAAAACGAGACATCGGTAGTGCGCCAACCTTAGCGGGTATGAGGCTGTCTGGGTCTCGATCTATAACAGTTATCTGATAGCGAATCGTCGACTTATACGGATTGTCATCCGCGTATTCTGTTTGAATGTTGTCTCGATGATAGACAATGCACGGATATTTCATCTTCACCGTCGGAGGAGGTTGAAAATATACATTGTCAGTACCAAGAATTGAAACCAGCTTAGTCTGGAGCTGGAGGCGTGGGGCCATTGTAAACACTCCCAAGACTAAGGATAAGCCGGGGGCTTCTGACCTCGACCGAAGTCACAGACCAGAGAACCCCCGACCATCGCACGTATTTAATATCAAAGAAGTGTTCGACGGCATACTCATCAGCAACTATGCTAATTGAGTTCCCCACGGATATATCGTTATTAAGTGATTCTCCAGATTCTAAACGTCGAGTGTTTCGAATAACGTCCCCAAAATATGGGAACTCAACGATAGAATCAACCCAAACGCCAGAATTGTCTGGTGTCTCTATAGACTCACCATAACCAACTTCTCCGTGAAATCTTGCCATCGTAACTCCTTATCAGGCGTCGTTCTCGAAGCTCCAGGTGTCATCATCACTGGTCGCGAAGTAGTAACCAGCAGCCGGCGTGGCGTTAACCACATAGGTCGTCCCAGAAGCAACGGCATAAGGCGAGCCAGCAGCGTTGATAACCGTGCCGGAGCCATTCTTGTAAACAACGCCGGTGGTGTTAACAATCGTCACCTGAGTACCATTGAAGGTCGGAGCCGCAGGCGTCACCAACACATCCGAGCCAGCAACCTTCTTGATGGCAATAGCCGACTTCAACTTAGTAAGAGCACCAGAGATACGCGTCTCAATCAGATACTTGTACTGGTTGTAATCGATGTCGAAGTCATCGAACATGCTGACGTTCCCGCCCTGATCGGCGCCAATGACATAGTCCGACATGTTGACAAGAACACCAACAATGTCCGGGTACTCCTCCATTGCCTCGACCGGAACAATCTCCTTGACCCGGAGCTCAGCACAGACCTCATCCAGGCTCTTGTAGATGCGACGACCGACAGTATCCTTGAGGATCATGAACTTCGAAATCACGGTCTCAGTGGTATAAAGGGTCGGAAGACCAGAACCACGGTACATCGCCCGATGCAGAATAAGAGCATCGATGACCTCAGAAATCGAGGAGTTCGAGTCATCAAGATTCACGTTGATGACGGAGGTGTACAGCTCATGGTCCTTGGCGATCGGACGAATGTTCTGCTCGTTGATCTTATCCTCGTGCGAGACATCACGACCATCCGAGAGAAGAATCGCTCGCGCAATCTCCTCATCGAGCATGATCCGCATCTCACCCTTGAGCCAGGCAACAACGTCGAAGTCAGTGATGTCGACCATATCATCACGATCGAGCTTCTGCTTCTTGTAGATCGTGGTGGGAATCGTGACACGAGATGCAACCGGGAAGAACTCTTCCTTCTTCATCGTACCAGTAACATAACCCTTGGCTCGAGCGTCCTCATAAGTGAGGTCTGCCGAGATGGTCTTGATCCGGCTGAAGGGGCTCTTTCGAGCGCCATTCAGAACGTTGTTAACCCACTCAGTACGCCGAGCAAAGAACTCTGGAGTGGAATTTAACGTCTTGGCTTCCGGGAAAAGGACGTTGATATCGGTGATGCCATGCTGGAGAGCATAACCATCAACGGCATCCTTCAGGGAACCAAGTTTAGAGGCATCAGCAACGATGCCCTCAATGTCAGCATGCGAAAGCGTGATGGCAGACCCACTGACGCTATCGGTGTCCTTCTCGAAAACATTCTTCGACACGTTGTCACCTTCCTTATCGGAGTTTGAGTGCTCGGCAGTATTATCAGATTCCTCGACGATGCTCATAGCCTCGCCAAGCATGTAGTGAAGCACTTGCTTCTGTTTCTCATTCATGGACTCATAAATATCAGAGATGGTCTCATCATCGTCATCATCCGAGGATCCATCATCAGCGTGCTCAATCTCAGTATCATCACCAGAAGAGTGCTCAACACCAACGTCTTCGAACTCAAGTCCAGTGTAAATAACAGCCTCATCATCCAGAGTCTCCTCAAGGCCATCCGAGTGTCGAATAGTGACACTCTCAATAACAGCGCCAGGGTTTGCTCCAGACAGAACGAGACTAACCTCACGAATTGCTCCGTGCATAACTCGCTTCGAGCGCTCAATCAAATCGTTTGCCCAAATCGACATCATAGTGATGTCGCCATGCTCGAGGAGCCCGGCAGAATGCTTTGCCTTTGCTGAGTCATTGAAGAACCCATAGGCATACATTCCATCAGGACGAGCCTCAAGAATCGCGTGCCCAAGAACATTCTCGGGATCGGTGTGGCCATGCTGCCAAACAAGAGGCACCTTGACCTGGTCCTGATGTGCAAACGCACTAGGCGTAATCACTCGCCCATCAGTACACTTAAGCCCCGCCTTGGTGGCGTAGCCGCTAAAATCTGCTTCCATTTTGACGTTCCTTTCTTAAGAGCTAGCCACGTCGGTGGAAATTGACTGTTGTGGCATGTTGCTATTCACAAGTTGGTCTGCTTTTGGATCGTTTGCTGGTGGGAATCCAATAACCCCACGAATCTCATTAGATGTAAGAATCTCATTCCTGGTGAACTTGTCCGCAATCTCAGCTAACTCGGAAACTGGGACTAGCTGGAACGGATCTCTCATATACTGGATTCGCTCACCTTGATTGGTTCTGCTTAAACCGATGAACGATCTCTGCATGGCTTCTGTTACCGAATCGAGAACAGGCTTAATAGATCGATTATAATAGTTAATCATGGCTTTCTCATCAGCCGTCCCATTCATAATGTCTTCGGTAATACCAAGTTGTGCATACAACATGGCAGTTAGGTATTCGACCTGTTTAAGTAAGTTGTTTTCTGCGGGTCGGTTCAATTGTGTAATCTTTTCGGTACCATCGGTATACGCAATACCATACTGGCTACCTTTTAACTGTTCCTGAATGTCTATACGTCGTTGGTCAGCCTGAGCCTTCCTAGCTTCACTCTTAATAACATATGGCAACTGGATGATCAGGTCTAACTTACCAGAACTCGATTGCTCATCGACAGCGTCCAAAAGCGTTAGCTTACGTAAGAGCCTCTGAAGAGTCGAATTCGGCTCATTCATTACCGCAAAGAGTGGGTTCTCGACGATAGCCACGTAGTTCTTCTCTAATATAATCTCTTGCCTTTGTCCTCGAGCCTCATTATACAAACTTACTCGAACGTGTCTTGGATACCACTCGACTATTTCACCGACACGAAGCGTGTAGATGTCGAATGAATCTTTTACTTCTGGGTTATAGTCTGTATCAACGGGGACAATTGCTGCACAACCACTATCAAATAATGTAGAGGCTATATCTTGCCTAAAAGCTCTAGGCCCTTGATCGATGTTTGGTTGTAGAGTTAGAGCGGCATTAAGGGCGGTTGGCATCTTATTCGAATATCGACCCTGCTCATCGACTCTAATGTGTTGATAACCTATACCGGCGATATCAACACTCATCCGAGTATAGATAGACGTGACAATTGACCGCTCATTATAGTATCGGAGGCGCGGTCGGTCTTGTCGAATACTGCTGCTTGGTCCGACGTCTAAGTTATAACCGACAAATTCCTGGTCATTACTCCGAAAAGCATTCCATGCTCCTCGAAGACGATCTAGGACTGCCATGTGCATCACCTCCTAAACTATGGCAATATGTACGTATCCGATTATTAGTCATCAATAACTAGATCTGAGAACTTCCTACTCCCGATCTCTCTTAGAAAGTCCATTGTGGTCGCTTCTCCACGTAAGGTTCTCTCTTTAACTTCCTCTAGCCGCTGAGCCTTTCTTCGTGAGGCTCCCTTAAGTCCTCCTCCTCGAATATAATTCGCTAAGCTTAACTGAGAAGAAGCATTTATCTTATCAGCAGCAGAACCTTTACCAGCACCAACACGTTTAAGACTCTGAAGATTTCGCTCTTTTCGATACCCCCAACGCATACCTTTCTTACCATAATGTTCTAAGTAGATATCTGTCATGAGAAATCCCATCACTCAAAAGAGTCCTTATTTGCCTTGTACGCTATATATGCGTCCATAAGAGCGGACACATTATCAATCTTCTCTTCGGCTCGCTTCTTTAGAAGCTTCCTATTTCCATTTGTATCTTCAAGAGTTACGGCATTACCCATAGCAAAAGCCATCAACTCTTGATCGAACAAAAGGGCCCTTTGCTCGGCAAGGATTTTTAACTCACCAAGTGGGACAGACTCAGTTTTTGCCCCTTGAATAACCTTCTCAATACCAAATGGACCGTTCTCGACTTCCCATCGAGCCACAAATTCTTTTGCGTTATACGGGTCGAAGCCTAATGCTCGAACGTCATAGTCGTTATGCGTTATGAATGAATCGAGATCATCATAGACTTCCATCATATCAAGAATGTTACCTTCAAGAACATGGAGACTTCCTTCTCTTATAAATTCGTCATACTTTATCCGCATAGCCGCAGGAAGTTTCATAAGAGTCAAAGTTGTTATGTAACTCCGAGTCTTTATGCCAAAGGCCCCATTTGATAATGGGAACAAGAACGTAAATGCACAGAAATCGTCGCCCTGTGACAAGTCAGCACCAAGAGCACATGGTATGTTCCAGAACTCTCTTGATCTTTGCGGAAGAGTCTCCTCATAAGTGAAGAAATACGTATACCCTTCCATTGGAATACCGAACCGTTTTGCTAAAATATCGTTTCTTGCGGCGGGGGCCTTCTCTGCTCTCTCAACATCTAGATGATAAACATCATAAGTAACAGTCAATCCAAGATTAGGATTTGCCTTAACCCAAGTAGATGGGTCTGCAACTTCCTCCACATCATCAAGTTTATAATGCCATATAGAGATGTGGGGAGCCTGATACTCACCTTTAAGTATGGATTGGAGTTCCATTTTGATTGTATCGCCGGAACCATTCCGGATGGTACCCTCTGAACTTATGGCGACAATAAGATAGTCATCCATCTTAGAAGCGCCCTGTTCGATGGCACCAACCACATCTTCTCTGATGTCTCCAGACAACCATTCATCAATGGTTGATACTTTTGGCCTTAATCCCTGGAGTTTATTGATAGCCATTGGGCGAACTTCCAACAA